>NZ_VOSR01001093.1:0-8843 GCF_007997345.1 Mitsuaria sp. TWR114 | reverse complement strand
CCACGGCCTGGCGCTGCTCGCGCCGCCGCAGCCGCTGATCGAGGAGCTGCTGGCCGCGCTGCTCGCGGTCGATGCCGCCGACCCCGGCCTGGACGAGGGCGCGACGCTCATCGAGCAACTGCTGGCCGGCCCGCTGGCGCCGGCCGCGTCGGAAGCGGTGATGCCGCGGCTCGGCGCGCTGCTGCCGCTGCTGGACCATCCGTCGGCGGCCGTCGTGCGCGTGGGCGTGAGCTGGCTGCTGCTGCATCCCGCCGGGGTCGCGCTGCTGCCGCCGGCGCTGATGACGCGGCTGATCACCGCGGAGGATCCCGAGCGTCGCGCCGGGGGCGTGCGTCTGCTGGCGGCGCTGCCCGACGAGGTGCTGCGCCGCCAGGTCGATCTGATCGGCGACCTCGCGACCCATGCCCATGCCGGCATCCGCGCCGCGATCGGATCGGCGCTGCTGCGCGTGGCGCGCGACGACGCCGACTTCGCCCGCCAGGTCGCCGACCGCCTGCATCGCTCGCTGTTCCAGACGGAAAGCGGCGAAGGCGCCCATGCCGATGCGCTGCGCTGGCTGACGCAGGACCTTGCGCCGCACGCGCCGGCCCGCGACGCCGCCGGCAGCTGGCGCGCGCTGCAGGCGCGCAGCACCGGCGCACAGCGCTACGGTGCCTGGGCGCTCACCACGCTGACCCCGGACGACTTCTCGCTGCGCCAGCTCGCCACGCTGGTCCGCCATGCCGATGCCGGCGTGCGCGCCTGGGCGATGCGGGCGCTCGACACCCGCCTGCCGCCGGTGCCCTCGCACGAGCAGTCCGAGCAGCTGCTGCCGCTGGCCGAATCGAGCTTCGACGATGCGATCGCGTACACGCGGACGCTCTTCGGCGAGCGCTTGCCGGACGAGTCCCTCGCCGTCGAATTGCTGATCGCATGGGTGGACCATCCGCAGGCCTGGGTGCAGGCGCTGGGCCGCGCGCGACTGGTGCGCCGCATGAGCGCCGCCGACGCGTCGCTGTGCCTCACGCGCCTGAGCCAGCACCCCGGCACGCAGGTGCAGCTCTTCGTGACGCAATGGCTGCTGGAGCTGCCGACCGATGACGCGCCCCGGCTGGCGCGGCAGCTGCGCGCGCTGACGCCCTACTTCCTCACGGTGCTGAGCCAGGTCCATCGCGGCCGCGCCGCCAAGTCCCGCGTCACCGCCTTCCTGCGCGCGCAGATCGCGGCGCCGGAGACCGCCGAGGTGGTGGCGGAGATCTTCGCGCGCCAGGTGGTGACCGCCAGCCTCACCGACAAGCCGCAGTACATCGCCGGCCTGCGCGACATCGCCGCGCGGCATCCCGGCATCGCGCTGCCCTTCCTGAGGTGGCACTCGCCCGCCGGCGCCACCACGACCACCGCCGACCCGGCCTGACGACGATGCAGTTCCGCTACAAGTACTACGGCAGCACGACCGTCGACGACACCGCGGCGTCGCAGTCCTTCCACTTCGCGCCGGACACGCTGCGGCCGCCGACCGCCTTCGACGGCCTGCTGCGCAGCGCGTCGCACGCGCACCTGGCGTTCCGGGAGGCGATGTCGGCGCTGCATGCCATCGTCGTCAGCGACCAGCGCTACCGCGGTCGCGACAAGTCCGTCTACCGGCAGTGGCTGGCGGAGAACGAGCAATCGCTGCTGGCGCGCTTCATGTCGCGCTCGGCCGAGCTCAAGCAGTCCAGCGAGACGCTGAACACCGAGCTGCGCACGCTGCGCGCGAGCAAGCAACGCGTGCTCGCGCCCTTCTACAAGGCGCAGCAGGCCTATTTCAACTGGTTGTTCTGGAACCACCGCGACGCCTGGTACGTGCTGGACCCGGTCATCACCGTGCATCCGGAGCGCCTGCTGTTCGAGGCCTTCAGCCAGGACGAATCGACCTACTGCGCGGTGAGCGTGCGGCACGACGTGTTCGACCGCACCGGCGAGATGGCCTGCGGCACGACCAACATCGACTACTCGGCCAGCCTGCACGACGAGTTCCAGAAGATCCGCGACTACAAGACGACGCGGCTGCAGCTCGATCCCGCCGGCTTCACCGTCGCCACCGGCGACGACCCGGCCTTCCGCGAGGAGAAGATCGACCTGCCCGACAGCTGGGTCCGCGGTTTCCTGCAGGTGTCCAGCGCGATGACGCTGCCGGCCACCGTCGTCGAGCTGCATCCGATGGACCTGCACAACCTGTGCGCCGCGCTGCGCCAGCGCAAGGAGCGGGCGGGGCCGCGCTCGCTGCGCTTCGAGCTGTCGCCGGGCGGGCCGGCGCGGATGGTGCTCGAGCCCTGGAACCAGATCTTCACCGCGCGCCGCAGCGCCATCGTCGGCGCGCCGCTGACCGCGCCGCAGACGATCCGCGTCTGGGGCCGCCGCCGGCTGCTGACGCTGGAGCGGCTGATCGCGCTGGCCACGCGGGTGCGCGTGCACCTGCTGGGATCGGGCATGCCCAGCTTCTGGGTCATCGAGCTGGGCGACATCACCGTCACGCTGGGCCTGTCCGGCTGGACCGCCAACGACTGGTCCGATGCCGGCCGCTTCCACCTGCTGCAGCCGCGGCACGAGGTCGCCGAGGCGACGACGCTGTCGGTGGCCGCGGCGCTGCAGTCGCAATGGATGGCCTCGTCGGCCGAGCTGGCCTCGCGGACGCAGCTGCCCCGCGGCGATGTCGACGCGGCGCTCGGCCTGTGGGTGCAGGCCGGCCGCGCGGTCTTCGACCTGCCCACCGGCCGCTACGCCTGGCGCGAACTGACGCGCGAGCCGCTGCCGCTGGCGACGCTGCGTTTCTCCAGCCCCGAGGAATCGACCGCGCTGGCGCTGATCCACGAGAAGCGCGTCAAGCTGCGCGACATCACGCCGCAAGGACAGCGCCTGGTCATCGACGGCGAGGTCCGGCTCAAGGACCGCAGCCACGCGCCGCGCCTGGTCCTGAACGCCGATCAGCAGCTGGTCGACGGGCAATGCGATTGCAATTTCCATCGTCAGAACCGCCTGCGTCGCGGCCCCTGCGCGCACCTGCTGGCTCTGCGCCAGCTCGCGCAGCCGCGGCTGGCCGAATGGTCGCCGGCGGCGCCGGACGCCGTCGCGGCCGCAACACCTGGCACCCGTCCGGAGGCGGCATGACGAGGCTTGTGGTTAAACTGATTTCGAGTGCAGCGCGCAGGCTCTTGCAACCCGGGCGGTGTTTCGCCGTCCTTGCCACCTGCCGTTCCATGCGTCACGGGCGCCGTCTTCACTGTGCCGCGCAGCACCACCGTCGCAGATTCCCATGGGGCTTCCCTGAAGCGAATCGTGCGACGGTGGTGCGCGCGGCGTCGAGTGGACAGCGCCCGTCCCTCAAGCCTTCCAGGCTCTTCGACGAGAAGCGCGCTGCACTCCCCTTCTTCCCCTTCCACCGCTTGTCCGCCGCGTCGCCGGCGCCGCTCCCAGGAGGCGCCGCATGAGCGACCGCGTCCCCACCCGCGCCGAGATCATCGAGCGCATCCGCGCCTCGTCCAAGGACGCCTTCGTCCTCGAGGAAATGCAGCGCCTGGGCTTCTGGCCCGCGGGCGAAGGCAAGCCCTCGATCGAGGCCGCGCTGATCCAGCGCGAGCTCGAGCTGATGAAGGCGCTGGAGGACATGCAGCAGGAGCTGCGCAGCCACAGCGATCCCGAAGCGGCGCTCAAGCGGATGCGCGAGGAGCGCCTGGCGCAGGCCCGCGCGAAGCGCGAGGCGACCGCGCAGGCCCGCGAGCAGCGCCGCCACGAGCGCGCGCTGCGCTGGCACGAGGCGCGCAAGACCGACGCTGGCTACCTGGGCGAGGGCGTGTCCTGCGGCCTGCGGCCCGCTGCCGCCGGTGCCCCGGCCCGGCCGCTGGCCGACGGGCTTCCCGCCCTCGCGACGCCGCTCGAGCTGGCCCGCGCGATGGGCCTGACGCTGCCCGAGCTCAAGTTCCTGTGCTTCCATCGCGAGGTCGCGCGCACGTCCCACTACCGCCGTTTCCTGTTGCCGAAGAAGACCGGCGGGCAGCGGACCATCTCGGCGCCGATGCCGCGGCTCAAGCGCGCGCAGTACTGGGTGCTGGACCAGGTGCTCGCCAAGGTGCCCAGCCATGCCGCCGCGCACGGCTTCCTGCCGGGGCGCAGCATCGTCACCAACGCCACGCCGCATGCGGGGCGCGAGGTGGTGATCAACCTCGACATCCAGGACTTCTTCCCGACCATCACCTTCCCGCGCATCAAGGGCGTGTTCCGCGGCCTGGGCTACGACGAGCGGGTCGCCACGATGCTGGCGCTGCTGTGCAGCGAGAACCCCTGCGACGAACTGGAGGTCGACGGCGAGCGCTTCTTCGTCGGCGGCAAGGGCCGTGACCGCGTGCTGCCGCAGGGCGCGCCGACCAGCCCGATGCTCACCAACGTGCTGTGCCGCAGGATGGACCGCCGGCTGCAGGGCATCGCCGACAAGCTGGGCTTCGCCTACACCCGCTACGCCGACGACCTGACGTTCTCGGCCTCGGGCGAGGGCGCGGGCCAGGTCGGCACGCTGCTGCGGCAGGTGCGCCACGTGCTGAAGGACGAAGGCTTCACGCCGCATCCGGACAAGCAGCGCGTGATGCGCGCCGGCTCCCGGCAGGAGGTCACCGGCGTGGTCGTCAACGACAAGCCCTCCGTCTCGCGCGAGGAACGCCGCAAGCTGCGCGCGGCGCTGCACAAGGCGTCGCGGGAGGGCGTCGAGGCGGCGACCTGGCAGGGGCAGCCGGCCACGCGCGAGGTGCTTGTCGGCTACGGGCGTTTCGTCGCGATGGTGGACCGCGAGCAAGGCGCGCCGCTGCTGAAGCAGGCCCTGGCCTTGCCGGGCGGCGCGGCGAAGCGGCGCTCCGCCTTCGGTGCGCTGTTCCGCCAGAAGGCCGCGCCGGCGAGGCGCCCGTGCTCGCGCGTGGCGCCTGGTGGCAACCGGCGGAGCCTCCGGAACCGGTGCTGCAGCAGACCGCCGGCCAGATCAAGGCGGCGCGGCAGGCGCGCCTCAACGACGAGCGCACCGCGCGCCGCGGCGGCAAGCCGCCCGCGCCGAGCCGCACCGATCAGCGCCGGGCCGAGCAGGCCCAGCGCCTGGCGGACCACGAGGCCCAGCGCGCCGCCCGCCGCTCGGTGGGCGTCGCGCCGGGCGCGGCCGGGGCTGATCGGCCCTGGCTCCTCTACGTCAAGCAGTTCGCGCTGCTGCTCGGCATCGCCGCCGGGCTCAAGTCGGAGCTGATCCTGTACGCCGGCGTCATCCACCTGCTGCTGCGCATCAAGTCGCGCGACCGCGGCTGGGGGGAGTTCTGGCTCGGCATCGGCCTGCTGGTGCTGGTCAACGCCCTGCTGTTCCGGCGCTGAGCGCGGACCTCACAGCACGGCGTAGCGGCCGGGCTTGTGGTTGACCGCGATGAAGAGATTCATCACCACTGCCGCGAGCACCGAGTACGCGACCCGCTCCGGATCGACCACCGTCAGCGCGAGCAGCACGATGGCGCAGTCCATGGCCATCTGCACCTTGCCGGCGCGCCAGCCCTTGGCCTTCTGCAGGTAGAGCGACACGATGGTCGCGCCGCCGAGGCTGGCGCGATGACGCGCCAGGAACAGGCAGCCCGAGCCCAGCAGCGCGCCGCCCAGGATCGCGGCATAGGCCGGATGGATGCGGTCGATGGCGAAGAGCTTGGGCGAGAACTCGGTCATCACCGACAGCAGCGCGATCGAGACGAAGGTCTTGAGCGTGAACTCGCGGCCCATGCGGGTCCAGGCGAACCAGTAGAACGGCAGGTTGATCAGGAAGAACAGCTTGCCCAGGCTGACGCCGGTCGCGTAGTGCAGCACGAAGGCCGCGCCCGCGGTGCCGCCGGTCAGCAGCCCGACCTGCGCGAACAGGATCAGCGCCAGCGACACGAACAGCGTCCCGGTGAAGATCGCCTGCGCATCCTCGAAGGGCGTGTGCGAGCGGATCGCCAGGTCGGCGAGCGGCTCGACGGCGGCGGGTGCGGCGGCGGATGCGGCGGCGGACGGCGGGGTGGGGTCGTTGGGCGTGGCGCTCATCCCAGGCACGAAGCAGAAAGCATGCCCGGGAGTGTCGCAGCAGGCGGGGCGGCTGGCGCTTGTCCCTGGGCGCGTCTCAGCGCCCCTGCGCCTTCAGCCGCGCGTCCAGCCGCGGGAACACGCGGCGCGCATTGCCCTCGTAGACCAAGTGCCGCTCGGCGTCGCTCAGGTGCGGCGTGGCCTCGATGTAGCGCTTGGTGTCGTCGTAGGAGTGCCCGGTCTCGGGATCGATGCCGCGCACCGCGCCAATCATCTCGGACGCAAAGAGCACGTTCTTCACCGGGATCACTTTCGTCAGCAGGTCGATGCCGGGCTGGTGATAGACGCAGGTGTCGAAAAAGATGTTGTCCAGGAGGTGCTCGTCGAGCAGCGGCTTCTTGAGCTCCTGCGCCAGCCCGCGGAAGCGCCCCCAGTGGTAGGGCACCGCGCCGCCGCCGTGGGGGATCAGGAACTTCAGCGTCGGGAAGTCCTTGAACAGGTCGCCGGTCAGGCACTGCATGAAGGCGGTCGTGTCGGCGTTCAGGTAGTGGGCACCGGTCGTGTGGAAGCAGGCGTTGCAGCTGGTGCTGACGTGGATCATCGCGGGGACGTCCAGCTCGACCATCTTCTCGTAGAGCGGATACCAATGGCGATCGGTGAGCGGCGGGCTGGTCCAGTGGCCGCCGGAGGGATCGGGATTCAGGTTGAGGCCGACGAAGCCGTAGTCGCGGACGCATTTCTCCAGCTCCGGCAGGCAGCTCGCGGGATCGACGCCGGGACTCTGCGGCAGCATCGCGGCGCCGACGAAGTGATCCGGGAACATCGCCGCCACCCGCGCGCAGAGCTCGTTGCAGATCGCCGCCCAGGTGGACGAAGTCTGAAAGTCGCCGATGTGATGCGCCATGAAGCTGGCGCGCGGGCTGAAGATGGTCAGGTCCGAGCCGCGCTCCTTCATCTTCTTGAGCTGGTTGGTCTCGATGGACTCGCGCAGCTCATCGTCGGAGATCTTCAGCGCGCTCGCGCTCGGCGCCTTCGCCGGGTCCTTGAGCGCGGCGACCTGCAGGTCGCGCCAGGCGCCCAGCGCCGCCGGGGCCGTCGTGTAGTGTCCGTGGACGTCGATGATCATGGGGGTCTTTCTATCGGCTGCGGCGGATTGTGGACAGCCCGGCCCCATCGTCCTAGGTATGGCCAGGACTAGCTGCTATTCAGATCCGGCATGGCGGCGCGAGGGCGGGGAGCCGGATGCGTTAAGCTCCCGCGCCCGCCGCGATGCGCCCTCCGCGCGCCGCCGGGCAAGGATTCACAGGTCGAAGGGAAGTGTGTGCAGGACGTGCGGGACACCGATGTCGTGATCATTGGCGCGGGTGCCGCGGGGCTGATGTGCGCCGCGCTGGCCGGGCAGCGCGGCCGCCGCGTGCTGCTGGTGGATCACGCCAACAAGGCCGGCAAGAAGATCTTGATGTCCGGCGGCGGCAACTGCAACTTCACCAACCTCTATACCGAGCCGGCCAATTTCCTCTCGCAGAACCCCCACTTCTGCAAGTCGGCGCTGGCGCGCTACACCCAGTGGGATTTCATCGCGCTGGTCAACAAGCATCAGATCCCGCACCACGAGAAGAAGCTGGGCCAGCTGTTCTGCGACAACAAGTCGATCGACATCCTGCGCATGCTGCTGGCCGAGTGCGAGGCCGTCGGCATCACGCCGATGCTGGAGACCTCGGTCGACCGGATCGAGAAGACGGAAGGCGGCTACCGGCTAGAGACCTCGGCGGGGCCGACGCAGTGCCAGTCGCTGGTGATCGCCACTGGCGGCCTGTCGATCCCGACCATGGGCGCCACCGGCTTCGGCTATCAGGTGGCCCGCCAGTTCGGTCACCAGCTGCTGCCGACGCGGGCCGGGCTGGTGCCGTTCACCATCACCGACCAGCTCAAGGACCTGTGCAACGAGCTCAGCGGCACCTCGGTCGACTGCCTGGTGAGCTGCAACGGCAAGAGCTTCCGCGAGAACATCCTCTTCACGCACCGCGGCCTGAGCGGCCCGGCGATCCTGCAGATCTCGTCCTACTGGCTGCCGGGCCAGGCGGTGGAGATCAACCTGCTGCCCGACCTGGACGTTCCTGCCTGGCTGGCGCAGCAGCGCAACGACCGGCCCAATGCCGAGCTCAGGACGCTGCTGGCCGAGCTGTTCACCAAGAAGATGGCGACGTTGATCGCGGAGCAGTGGTTCGTCTCCAAGCCGATCAAGCAGTACGCCCACGCGGAGCTGGAGCAGATCGCGCAGCGCCTGTCGGCCTGGCAGGTGGTGCCGGCGGGCACCGAGGGCTACCGCACCGCGGAGGTGACGCTGGGCGGCGTCGACACCAAGGAGGTGTCGTCCAAGACCATGGAATCGCTCAAGTCGCCGGGGCTGTACTTCATCGGCGAGGTCCTGGACGTCACCGGCCACCTGGGCGGCTTCAACTTCCAGTGGGCTTGGGCCTCGGCGCATGCGGCGGCGCAGTACGTTTAGAGACACGCCCTGACACCCGGGAGTGACGAATAGCCGGTTACCCTGCCGGCCGTTCCAATCGACGCTTCGTCGACCAGGGAGATCACATGACCAAGACGATCCGATCCGGCGCCGCGCCCGCCGTGCGCCGCCGCCCCTTGCTGGCGGCCGGACTGGGCGGCGTGCTGGCCGCGCCGGCGATGCAGGCCCTGGCCGCACCGGCCGCCGCCTCGAGCGCCTCGAACGACTTCAGCGCCGCCGGCTTCGACGCCTGGGCCGAACGCGTCGCCGCCGAGCGCATGCGGCATGCGCCGGAGCACGCCAC
>NZ_VOSR01001092.1:0-1032 GCF_007997345.1 Mitsuaria sp. TWR114 | reverse complement strand
CCCGCGCGCTGCAGCACGTCCATCGTCTTGACGACGGCCTCGTACTTCACGTTGCGGTCGGCGGAGATCACGACCGGCGTGGCCGCGTCGCCCTTCTGCGCGTCCCGGACGCGCGCGGCCAGCGCCTTGAGCGGCACCGGCGACGGATCCTGGTCGCCGTCGAGCTTGATCTTGAGCTGCTCGTCGGTGCCCACGATCACCTGGATCACGTGCTGCGGCTGGGTCTTGGCGGTGCCGACGCTGGGCAGGTCGACGACGCCGGTGGTGATGAGGGGGGCGCTGACCATGAAGATGATCAGCAGCACCAGCATGACGTCGATGAAGGGGACCATGTTGATCTCGTTCATCGTGCGGCGGCGCGAGCCGCCGCGGGAGGACATCGCGGGCATGGCCGTTCCTCCGGATCAGCGCTGCGCGGCCGGCGCCGGCTGGCCGGCGTTGCGCTGCAGGATGTTGGAGAACTCCTCGATGAAGGTCTCCAGCGTGATGGCGTTGCGGTCGATCTGGCGGGCGAAGCGGTTGTAGGCCAGCACCGCCGGGATGGCGGCGAACAGGCCGATGGCGGTGGCGACCAGCGCCTCGGCGATGCCCGGGGCGACGGTGGCCAGCGTGACCTGGGTCAGGTTGGACAGCCCCACGAAGGCGTGCATGATCCCCCAGATGGTGCCGAACAGGCCCACGTAGGGCGAGACCGAGCCCACCGACGCCAGGAAGGACAGGTGCGACTCCATCGCGTCGAGCTCGCGCTGGTAGCTGGCGCGCATGGCGCGGCGGGCGCCGTCCAGCAGCGCGCCGGAATCGACGACGCGCTTCTCGCGCAGCTTCAGGAATTCGCGCATGCCCGAGGCGAAGATGCGCTCCAGCGGCGCGCCGTCCGGGCGGTTGGACACGCTGGTGTAGAGGTCGTTGAGGTTCTTGCCCGACCAGAACTCCTGCTCGAAGCCCTCGTTGCGCGCCTTGACGCGTCCCAGCGCGATCAGCTTGCTGAAGATCACGCTCCAGCTCGCGAGCGACACCAGCAGCAGCGCGGCG
>NZ_VOSR01001091.1:0-4520 GCF_007997345.1 Mitsuaria sp. TWR114 | reverse complement strand
GCTCCACCCCTTGCAAGGCAGTCGCGCCGGCGGCCTGCACAGCATGGCCGGCGGTTTCCAGGGCAGCGGCCATGGCGGTTATCCGGCCAGCGGCAGCGGCGCCCATGCCGGCGGCTTCGGCGGCGGTTTTGGCGGTGGGGTGGATCCCCAACTGATGGAACTGCTGCGCCGGCTGGCGCAGACGCCCTCGGCCGGCCTCGGCGGTCCGACCACCGGCGGCAGCCTGCCGACCAACAGCCAGTGGCAAGGCTGGGAGGGCGACGCCGGCGCCTATGTCGAGGGCGCGCCGCTGGTGCTGCCGCCCAACCTGATCCACCTGCATCGCGACGAACTGCGGCAGGCGGCCAACGGCTCGCTCGACCACATGGTGATCGACGTCGTGGCCGGCCTGTTCGACCAGATCCTGTCCGACGCCAAGCTGCCGCCGCTGATGGCGCAGCAGATCGCCCGGCTGCAGCTGCCGGTGCTGCGCGCGGCGCTGGGCGACCGCTCCTTCTTCTCCTCGCGCCGGCATCCGGTGCGCCGCCTGGTCAACCGCATCGCGACCCTGGCGGCCGCCTACGACGATTTCACCGACGACCCCGGCAAGTCCTTCCTCGCGCTGGTGCGCGAACTGGTCCAGGACGTCGTCAGCGGCGACTTCGACCGCATGGACCTCTACGAGTCCAAGCTGGTCCAGCTCGAGCAGTTCATCGAGGACCAGACCTCCGAGGCCCTCAAGGCCCAGGGCGACGCGGCCGCGCTGCTCGAGCGCAAGGAGACCGAGCTGCGCCTGCAGCGCCGCTACATGCAGCAGCTGCAGCAGGCGATGGCGAACGTCGACATGCGGGACTTCCTGCGCGACTTCCTCACCCAGACCTGGAGCGAGGTGCTGGTGCATGCGTCGCGGCACCCGGACCTGGACGCCGCCCTGGTCGACCGGCTGCGCCAGATGGGCCGCGACCTGGTGCTGTCGGTGCAGCCCAAGACCACGCCGCAGCAGCGCCAGGCCTTCCTGGCCTCGCTGCCGGTGCTGATGCGCACGCTCAACGAAGGCCTGGACCTGATCCGCTGGCCCGAACCCGAGCGCAAGAAGTTCTTCGCCGAACTGCTGCCGGCGCACGCCGATTCGCTCAAGGGCCAGGCGCTCAGCCCGCTCGAGTACAACCTGCTGGCCAAGCAGCTGGAGGCCGTGTTCGGCATGGCCCCGCCGCGCGAGCAGGACCTGCCCGCCCCCAGCGCGGCGCCGCTGGACCTGGACCTGAGCGAGAAGCTGTCCGAGGAGGAAGCCGAGAGACTCGGCCTGGTGCAGGAGGAGCACGTCGACTGGGACGGCCATGTCGACATCGACCTGGACCTGGGCGCCGACGAACAGCAACCGCTGCAGGCGGTGGACATCAGCATCGATGGTCTGCCCGCGGCCGAGGAAGACCCGTCGCCCCCGGCCGGTGAGCTGCTGATCGACCACCTGCAGATCGGCACGGCCTACCGGATGCACCGCGACGGCGATTGGATCAAGGTGCGGCTCGCCCACATCAGCGCGACCCGCAGCTTCTTCATCTTCACGCACGGCAGCAAGCACCAGGAGACGCTGACGATGACGGCGCGGATGCTGCGCAAGCTCTGCGAGGCGGAGCGGCTGCGCGCCTTCGAGCATGCCTACCTGCTGGAGCGCGCCACGGCGCGCGCGCGGCAGCAACTGGCGGCGCTGGGCGCCAAGGCGTCCTGAGGCGCGGACCGACCGCGGGTCGGCCCGCGCCGGTCCCTCAGCTCACAGCTTGCGCGGGTCGCGGAAATCGACCGGCATGTTGTCCTCGGTCCGGAATCTCAACGGCACCACATACTCGCCCTCGACCGGCTTGCCGTTCACTTCCTGAGGCTTGAAGCGCCACTGCGCCATCGAGGTCCGGCCATATCGCTTCAGCGACTGGGGCATGCCCGCGGGCATCTCGACCGTCGACTCCACGCAGGTCCCGTCGACACCGACGCGGCACACCATCCGGATCTCGCCTTCCCAGCCCGCGAGCGCCGCCGCGTCGTCCGGGTAGGCCGCGTAGTAGAGCTTGGTGGGGATGGGCATCAGCTGCATCGAACGGATGCCGACCGTCGACTTCTCCTTGTCCACGGCCAGGTAGAGCACGACGCCGGTGCGGAAGGTGGCGTTGCGGCCCTCCTCCTGGCGCGGCGGGATCTTGGCCTTCTGCAGCCGGGCCGTCATCTGCTTCCAGAAGCCCGGCGACTGCGACGCCTCGTCGACCGGCGTGATCTCCTTGACCTGGCCGTTCTCGTCGAACAGCACGTCGAACCAGACGTTCAGCGCCTGATTGACCTCCTGCGCCGCCGCCGTGCCCAGCGCAGCGAACTGCATCACGCCGGCCAGCGCCAGCGCGACCAGCCACTGCCACCGCCTCGTCTTTCCGATCTCCATCTGGCTCCCCCTGTCGATTTGGATGGCGGGAATTATGGGCGCGGCCCGAAGGCAGTTCCACCGTAGCCCGCTCCCTCCTGAGGGGGAGCGGGGCCACGCAGCGACGAGGACGCCGCTCAGGCCGACATCGCGCGCGCCATGCGGATCGCCGCGGCCATGCTGGACGGGTCCGCGCGGCCGGTGCCGGCGATGTCGAACGCGGTGCCGTGATCCGGGCTGGTCCGCACCAGCGGCAGGCCCAGGGTCACGTTGACGCCCTCCTCCACGCCCAGGTACTTCACCGGAATCAGCCCCTGGTCGTGGGTCATCGCCACGACCGCATCGAACTCGCCGACGTGCCGCGGCGGCGCGTGGCGCGCGCGCATGAACACCGTGTCCGGCGCGAACGGTCCGTGGGCATCGATGCCCAGCGTCCGCGCCTGCGCGATCGCCGGCGCGATGTGCTCGATCTCCTCGGTGCCGAACAGGCCGCCCTCACCGGCGTGCGGATTCAGGCCCGCCACGGCGATGCGCGGCGCGTCCAGGCCGGCGCGGCGCAGCGCGGCGTCGGTGATGCGCAGGGTCTGCAGCACTCGCCCCGTCGTGATCTGGTCGACCGCCTGGCGCAGGGCCACATGGATGGTCACCAGCACCACCCGCAGTTCGTCGTTGGCCAGCATCATGCGCACCGGCGGCAGTTGCCCTTGCGCGTCGGCGCAGAGCGCCTGCAGCAGCTCGGTGTGGCCGGGATGGTCGATGCCGCCGGCATGCAGCGCTTCCTTGTGGATGGGCGCCGTGACCAGCGCGCGCGAGCGGCCGGCCTGCTGCTCATGCACCGCCGCGACGATGCAGCGCGCCGCCGCCGCGCCCGCCGCCGCGCTGACGCGGCCCAGTGGCTGGTCGACCAGGTCCGCGGGCAGGCCCGGCGGCTGCCACACCGGCAGGCAATCGGGCGGGGCGAGATCGTCGGCCTGCTCGAGTACCGCCACCGGCAGGTCCAGGCCCAGGATACCGACGGCGCGCCGGAAGACCGCGACGTCACCCACCAGGCGCAGGTCCGCGCCGCGGTCGCGGGCCCAGGCGGCGACGGCGATCTCGGGCCCGATGCCGCAGGCGTCGCCCATCGTCAGCAGCAGCGGGCGCGGGCTCGGGCTCGGGCTCGCGGGGGAAGTGGACGGCCGGTTCATGCGGGATTGGGGATGTCGATGAAGCGGTAATGCAGGCCGAGCTGCTCCGACACCTGCCGCCCCAGGGCCTGCACGCCGTAGCGCTCGGTCGCATGGTGGCCGGCGGCGATGAAGGCCACGCCGGTCTCGGCGGCGTAATGGGCCTGCGGCTCGGAGATCTCGCCGGTGATGAAGACATCGGCGCCGGCGGCGATGGCGGCCTCGAAGTAGCCTTGCGCGCCGCCGGTGCACCAGGCCACGCGCCGCAGCGCGCGACCGTCGCCGGCCGCCTGCACGGTGGCGCGGCCCAGCCGCTCGCCGACGTGGGCGGTCAGCGCATCGAGCGTGTCCAGCGCCGCCGGCAAAGCGCCGACGCAGCCCAGGTCCTGCTCGCCGAAACGGCCGTCGGCGGCCCAGCCCAGGTGTTTCGCCAGTTGCGCGTTGTTGCCGAGTTCCGGATGCGCATCCAGCGGCAGGTGGTAGGCGAACAGGTTGATCTCATGCGTCAGCAGCCGGGCCAGTCGCTGCTTCATCCAGCCGGTGACGCGGCCGTCCTGGCCGCGCCAGAACAGGCCGTGGTGGACCAGGATCGCATCGGCGCCGGCCTCGATGGCGGCGTCGATCAGCGCGAGGCTGGCGGTGACCCCGCACACCAGTTGCCGGATCTGGTCGCGGCCCTCGACCTGCAGACCGTTCGGCCCATAATCCTTGAACCGCGTGGGCTCCAGCGTGGCGGCGAGCAGCCGCTCCAGCTCCGTGCGATGTGCCATGACAGGATCTCTCTTGCGTCAAACCTGGCTGATTTTCTCCCAGGCCACCACGGTGGCGCTGGCCGGCTACTTCGTCGTGTCGACGCTCAAGCCGGAATGGCTGCACGAGGCGCCCAAGGTCCGTGCCCACGCTGCCGGCCGCCGCCGGCGCCCCGCCACGCGCGGCGGTCCAGTTCAGCTTCGCGGCCGCGGCGCAGG
>NZ_VOSR01001090.1:0-12512 GCF_007997345.1 Mitsuaria sp. TWR114 | reverse complement strand
CGCCACGCCCGCCAGCGGCGAGGCCGCACCGGTGAGCCACTTGCGGACGCGTTCGGCGTCGCCGATCCGGGAGTATTTTCCGGCGGAGTCCAGGAACACCATGATCAGCTTGCGGCCAGCCAGCTGGGCCTGCATGACCAGGCACTGCCCCGCTTCATTGATGAAGCCCGTCTTCTGCAGGCCGATGTCCCAGTCGCCCTTGCGGACGAGGCCATTGGTGGTGCCGAAGCGGACCTGCCGGCGGCCCAGGGCCACGGTGTATTCGGACGAGGTCGACAGCTCGCGGATCAGCGGGAAGGCGTGGGCGACCTTGACCAGCTTGGCGAGGTCGGCCGCGCTGGACTGGTTGCGGCTGGACAGGCCGGTGGGCTCGACGTAATGGGTGTCCATCATGCCCAGCGCACGCGCCTTGGCGTTCATCGCCGCGACGAAGGCCTCCAGGCCGCCCGGGTAGTTGCGCCCGAGCGCATGGGCCGCGCGGTTCTCCGAGGACATCAGCGCCAGGTGCAGCAGTTCGCCGCGGGTCAGTTCGGTGCCGATGGCCAGGCGCGACCCGGTGAACTTCTCGGTGTCCTTGTCTTCGTCGGTGATCTCGAGCTTCTCGTCGAGCGACTGGTTGGCCTCGACCACCAGCAGCGCGGTCATCAGCTTGGTGATGGACGCGATCGGCAGCACGGCCGAGGGGTTCTTCGAGAACAGGACTTCGTTGGTGTCCTGGTCGACGACATAGGCGACGCTGGATTTCAGGTCGAGGGGGTCCTCGGTGTCATGCAGCCCGTACATCGTCCCGAAGGACGGTTTGGACAGGGCGACTTCCCGGGCCGGTGCCGCCGCGCGGGCGGCCACCTTGCGGGGAGAGCGCGGGGCCGGTTTGGCCTTGCGCACGCTCTTCACCTTGGCTTTGGAGGACGACGCCGTGGCCGCCTGCGCCGGTTGAACCGGCACGAGACTGGCGGTCAGGCCCGTCAGCAACATGACGCCGCTGAGCGCGGCACCAGACAGCAATGTCGCAATGGTCTTCAATCCAGTCCCCAGAAGTGGGCGCGAGTTTAGGGGATCGCTGAAAGACCGGCAAGATCAATGACTTAACGCAGGCTCTTAAAGTGCCCGAATCCGTGCCATCCGACGCGGCCGGGCGGCCGGCGTGCGCTGTCCTGTCAACCTTGGGCGGCGACCCGCTCCGTTTTGCTTTGAAGCTTGTTCAGAGCGCTCAAATATGCTTTCGCGGAGGCGACGACGATATCGGGGTCTGCCCCCACGCCGTTCACCACGCGTCCGGCATGCTGCAGGCGCACCGTCACTTCGCCCTGGGATTCTGTGCTCCCGCTGGTGATCGCGCTGACCGAATACAGCAGCATTTCGGCCCCACTTCCGACCTTGCTCTCGATCGCCTTGAGCACCGCGTCGACCGGGCCGTTGCCGTCGCTCTCGGTGCGGTACTCGGTCTCGCCGGCGGCGAAGACGACCTGCGCCTGCGGGCGTTCACCGGTTTCGGAGCGCTGCGCCAGCGCCACCAGCCGGTAGTGCTCCTGGTCCTGCGTGACCGACTCGTCCATCACCAGCGCGATGATGTCCTCGTCGAAGATCTCGGCCTTGCGGTCGGCCAGGTCCTTGAAGCGGACGAAGGCGGCGTTGATTTCCGCCTCGGACGCCAGCACCACGCCCAGTTCCTGCAGCCGCTGCTTGAAGGCGTTGCGCCCCGAGAGCTTGCCCAGCACGATCTTGTTGGCGCTCCAGCCGACGTCCTCGGCGCGCATGATCTCGTAGGTGTCGCGGGCCTTGAGCACGCCGTCCTGGTGGATGCCGGAGGCATGCGCGAAGGCATTGGCGCCCACCACCGCCTTGTTGGGCTGGATCACGAAGCCGGTGGTCTGCGACACCATCCGGGACGCCGCCACGATCTGCGAGGGATCGACCCGCACGTCCAGGCCGAAATAGTCGCGGCGGGTCTTCACCGCCATCACCACCTCCTCCAGCGAGCAGTTCCCGGCGCGCTCACCCAGACCGTTGATCGTGCACTCCACTTGGCGCGCGCCGCCGATCTTCACCCCGGCCAGCGAGTTGGCCACCGCCATGCCCAGGTCGTTGTGGCAGTGGACGCTCCAGATGGCCTGGTCCGAGTTGGGCACGCGCTCACGCAGCGTCTTGATGAACTGGCCGTAGAGCTCGGGGATCGCGTAGCCGACGGTGTCCGGGATGTTGATCGTGCGGGCGCCCTCGCGGATCACCGCCTCGACGACGCGGGCCAGGAACTCCGGATCGGAGCGGTAGCCGTCCTCAGGAGAGAACTCGATGTCGTCGGTCAGGTTGCGGGCGAAGCGCACCGCCTGGATCGCCTGCTCCAGCACCTGCTCGCGGGTCATGCGCAGCTTCTTCTCCATGTGGAGTTCGCTGGTGGCGATGAAGGTGTGGATGCGCGAACGCGCCGCGCCCTTCAGCGCCTCGGCGGCGCGGGCGATGTCGCGGTCGTTCGCGCGCGCCAGCGAGCAGACGGTGCTGTCGCGGATCGCGTCGGCAATCGCCTTGACCGCCTCGAAGTCGCCGTGGCTGGCGGCCGCGAAGCCGGCCTCGATCACGTCCACCTTCAGCCGCTCCAGCTGCCGCGCGATGCGCAGCTTCTCGTCCTTGGTCATGGACGCGCCGGGCGACTGCTCACCGTCGCGCAGGGTGGTGTCGAAGATGATCAGCTGGTCGGACATGGGAGGCTTCCTTGCGGTGGCGGGGGCGGACCCGGTGGTCCGGGTCCCGGTCAGCGAGTTTAGGCGGCCGGCGGGCCCCGGCGGCTCAGGCCGCGATGCGGTCGGCGAGCTTGAGCACGCCGCGCTGCGAGGCGCGGCGCAGGCCCGAGACGATCGCCTTCAGCGACGCCGAGGCGATGTTGCCGTCCATGCCGACGCCGAACAGCGTGGCCTCGCCGACCCTCAGCTCCAGGTAGGCCACGGCCTGCGCATCGGCGCCGCTGCCCATCGCATGCTCGTGGTAGTCGAGCACCCGGACCTGGGTCTTGAGCAGCTTGTTCAGGCCCTCGACGAAGGCATCGATCGGGCCCTTGCCCTGGCCGTCGATCCGGACCATGCGCACGCACAGGTCGGCCTGCGCCTGCACGCGGGTCTGGCCGTCCTCGCCGGTGTCGATCTGCGGATGCAGCGCCGGTGCCTGCTTGACGCCGTATTCGCGGTCGAAGATGCGCCACAGGTCGGCCGCGCCGAGTTCCTTGCCGTTCGTGTCCATCACGCCCTGGACGATCTGGCTGAATTCGATCTGCAGGCGGCGCGGCAACTCGATGCCGTATTCGGCCTCGAGCAGGTAGGAGATGCCGCCCTTGCCCGACTGGCTGTTGACGCGGATCACCGCCTCATAGCTGCGGCCCAGGTCCTTCGGGTCGATGGGCAGGTAGGGGATCTCCCAGATGTCGCCTTCCTGGCGGGCGGAGAAGGCCTTCTTGATCGCATCCTGATGCGAACCCGAGAACGAGGTGTAGACCAGTTCGCCCACATACGGATGGCGCGGATGGACGGGAATCTGGTTGCAATGCTCGACGCAGCGGCGGACTTCGTCGATGTCGGAGAAATCCAGCCCCGGATGCACGCCCTGCGTGTACAGGTTGAGCGCGACGTTGACCAGGTCCAGGTTGCCGGTGCGCTCGCCGTTGCCGAACAGGCAGCCCTCGACGCGGTCGGCGCCGGCCATCAGCGCCAGCTCGGCGGCGGCGGTGCCGGTGCCGCGGTCGTTGTGCGGATGGACCGACAGGATCACGCTGTCGCGGCGTTCGATGTTCCGGCCCATCCACTCGATCATGTCGGCGTAGATGTTGGGTGTCGAATGCTCGACGGTGGTCGGCAGGTTGATGATGATCTTGCGCTCGGGCGTCGGTCCCCAGGCCGCGGTCACGGCGTCGACGACGCGCTTGGAGAAGGCCAGCTCGGTGCCCGAGAACATCTCCGGCGAGTACTCGAAGCGGAAGTCCGTCTCCGGCTGCTTCGCGGCCAGCTCGCGGATCATCGCCGTGTGGGTCACGGCCAGGTCGACGATCTCGTCCTCGCTCATGTTCAGCACGACGCGGCGCATCACCGGCGCGACCGCGTTGTAGAGATGGACGACCGCGCGCGGCACGCCCACCAGCGATTCGAAGGTGCGCTCGATCAGCGGCTGGCGGGCCTGCGTCAGGACCTGGATGGTCACGTCCTCAGGGATGTGGCCGTCCTCGATGAGCATGCGGACGAAATCGAAATCCGTCTGCGAGGCCGAGGGGAAGCCCACCTCGATCTCCTTGAAGCCGATCTTCACCAGCATCTGGAACATGCGCAGCTTGCGCTCGGGATCCATCGGCTCGATCAGCGCCTGGTTGCCGTCGCGCAGGTCGGTGCTCAGCCACAGCGGCGCCTTCGTGATCTGCGCGTCGGGCCAGCGGCGGTCCGGGAGGGCGATGGGGGCGAAGGCGCGGTACTTGGTCTGCGGTTGCTTGAGCATGGGAGCGTTCCTGGTGGGTTCAGGGGCGCAACTCGCAGGCTCTCCAGAAACAGAAACGGCCCGCTGCGAG
The DNA here is from genome assembly GCF_007997345.1 of Mitsuaria sp. TWR114. NCBI lineage: Bacteria > Pseudomonadati > Pseudomonadota > Betaproteobacteria > Burkholderiales > Sphaerotilaceae > Roseateles > Mitsuaria sp. TWR114. The sequence continues at coordinate 7,972 of NZ_VOSR01001090.1, read as the reverse complement.
TTGCATTCGGGCCGTTGATCTGGGATGAGCGTCTGGATGGACGGACGTGCGCGATCTAGCGAACCCGAGGTTCAGCTAGTAGTAGCAGCGACAGCCCGAAGGCTTGGCTGGTGGAGGCGGACACGAACGTCATGGGCGTCGAATATAGGGGCGCGGCGCGGCGGGCGTCAACGCGAATGGGCGAATGCACGCGCCGCAAGCGTTCGCTATCGGTGAAGGCCTGCTTCATCGGGCTCGTCGGTCGACATCGCGATCACGCTGGCCGGCTTGCCCTTGGCGCGCCGCACCGCGTAGACGACGTAGCCCGAGATGCCATAGGCGCAGAAGACGCCGAACAGCACCCGCGGCGGATCGATGTTGATCGCCGCGATGGCCAGCATGATCACCACCAGCACGATGAAAGGCACCGAGCGCTTGAAGGTGATGTCCTTGAAGCTGTAGAACGGCGCGTTGGTCACCATCGTGAGGCCCGCATAGAGCGTGAAGCCGAAGGCCAGCCAGGCCAGCGCCGGATCGCGGTGGATGTCCTTGTAGCCGGCGCTGTCCAGCGCCCAGATCAGGCTCATCACCAGCGCGGCCGCGGCGGGGCTGGGCACGCCCTGGAAGAAGCGGCGGTCCACGACCGCGATGTTGGTGTTGAAGCGCGCCAGCCGCAGCGCCGCGCCGGCGATGTAGACGAAGGCGGCGAACCAGCCCCACTTGCCCAGGCCCTGCAGCGCCCAGGAATACATGATGAGCGCCGGCGCCGCGCCGAAGGACACCATGTCGGACAGCGAGTCCATCTGCTCGCCGAAGGTGCTCTGCGTGTTGGTCATGCGCGCGACGCGGCCGTCCAGGCTGTCGAGCACCATGGCCGCGAAGATGCCGTAGACGGACTGCTCGAAGCGCCCGCCGATGCCCATCACCACGGCATAGAAACCGCTGAACAGCGCGGCCAGGGTGAACAGGTTGGGCAGCAGGTAGATGCCCTTGTGGCGCGGGCGCTGCGGGGCGTCGAGGACGTCGGGCTCGTCCTCGTCGAGCAGGTCCACGCTCTTGTTCTGAGTCGAATTCATGGGCCGGGAGGATAACCCACCCCCTACCGGCTTGCGCCGGCCCCCTCAAGGGGGCGCACCCGGTGGCCTGGCAAAGCCACGCCACGGGTGCCGCTTGGAAGAGAAACAGCCGGCGAAACGCTCTGCCGGTGCGCGGCCCGAAGGCAAACAGCCCGGGCTGCTTGCGCAGGCCGGGCTGTCGAGGTGTTGATCAGGCGATCAGTTCTTGGACTTGTCGACCAGCTTGTTGGCCTTGATCCAGGGCATCATCGCGCGCAGCTGTTCGCCGACCTGCTCGATCGGGTGCTCGGCGGTCAGGCGGCGGCGGCTGATCAGCGTCGGGGCGCCGGCCTTGTTCTCCAGGATGAAGGACTTGGCGTACTCGCCGGTCTGGATGTCCTTCAGGCACTGGCGCATCGCGTCCTTGGTCGCCTCGGTCACCACGCGCGGGCCGGTGACGTACTCGCCGTACTCCGCGTTGTTGGAGATCGAGTAGTTCATGTTGCCGATGCCGCCTTCATAGATCAGGTCGACGATCAGCTTCAGTTCATGCAGGCACTCGAAGTAGGCCATCTCGGGCGCGTAACCGGCTTCGGTCAGCGTCTCGAAGCCGGCCTTGATCAGCTCGACGGCGCCGCCGCACAGCACGGCCTGCTCGCCAAACAGGTCGGTCTCGGTCTCTTCGCGGAACGAGGTCTGGATGATGCCGGCCTTGCCGCCACCGTTGGCCGCCGCATAGCTCAGGGCCAGGTCGCGCGCCTTGCCGGTCTTGTCGGCGTAGACCGCGATCAGGTGCGGCACGCCGCCGCCCTGGCGGTAGGTGTTGCGCACGGTGTGGCCCGGCGCCTTCGGAGCGACCATCCACACGTCCAGGTCTTCGCGCGGCTGCACCTGGCCGTAATGGACGTTGAAGCCGTGGGCGAAGGCCAGCGACGCGCCCTGCTTGATGTTGGGTTCCACGTCCTTCTTGTAGACGTCGGCGATCTGCTCGTCCGGCAGCAGGATCATGACCACGTCGGCCGCCTTCACCGCCTCGGCGATCTCGGCGACCTTCAGGCCGGCGCCTTCGGCCTTGGCCCAGGACGCGCCGCCGCGGCGCAGACCCACGGTGACCTTCACGCCGCTCTCGTTCAGGTTCTGGGCATGGGCATGGCCTTGTGAGCCATAGCCGATGATGGTGACGTTCTTGCCCTTGATCAGGCTGAGGTCGGCGTCCTTGTCGTAGTACACGTTCATGGTGGTCTCTCCGGGGGAAATCAGTACAGGGGGGGTTCAGTGAAGCGCGCGTTCAGACGCGCAGGATCCGTTCGCCGCGGCCGATGCCGCTGGTGCCGGTGCGCACCGTCTCGAGGATCGCCGTGCGGTCGATCGCGTCGATGAAGGCGTCGAGCTTGCCGGCGTCGCCGGTCAGTTCGATGGTGTAGGTCTTCTCGGTGACGTCGATGACATGGCCGCGGAAGATGTCCGAGGTGCGCTTGAGTTCCTCGCGCTCCTTGCCGACGGCGCGCACCTTGATCAGCATGAGCTCGCGCTCGATGTAGCGGCCTTCGGTCAGGTCGACGACCTTGACGACCTCGATCAGCCGGTTCAGGTGCTTGGTGATCTGCTCGATCACGTCGTCGCTGCCGCTGGTGACGATGGTCATGCGCGACAGCGAGGGGTCCTCGGTCGGCGCCACGGTCAGGCTCTCGATGTTGTAGCCGCGGGCGGAGAACAGCGCCACGACGCGCGACAGCGCGCCCGGCTCGTTCTCGATGAGCAAAGCAATGATGTGTTTCATGGAATCTCGTCCTTCGCGCTCTTCAGACCGCCGGCGGTAACCGGACGGCCCTTGGCCACGCTCTTCGATTCAGGGAATGGGCCGGATCGCTCCGAGCGCCTCTGGCTTTCCGCCGCCGGCCGCGACGCGCGCGGTAACGCGCGTCACGCCGGACGGCTTCGAGCCGTCAGCGGTCTCAGAGGTCCTCGGACCCCAGCAGCATTTCGGAGATGCCCTTGCCCGCCTGGACCATCGGCCAGACGTTCTCGGTCGGGTCGGTGCGCACGTCCAGGAAGACGGTGCGGTCCTTCAAGCGCATCGCCTCGCGCAGCGCGGGCTCGACATCCGAGGGTCTCTCCACCAGCAGGCCCACATGCCCATAGGACTCGGCCAGCTTGACGAAGTCAGGCAGCGCATCCATGTAGCTGTGCGAGTAGCGCTTGCCGTAGTCCAGCTCCTGCCACTGCCGCACCATGCCCAGGTAGCGGTTGTTCAGCGAGACCACCTTCACAGGCGTCTTGTACTGCTGGCAGGTGGACAGCTCCTGGATGTTCATCTGGATGCTGCCCTCGCCGGTGATGCAGAAGACGTCCGACTCCGGCTTGGCGAGCTTGATGCCCATCGCATAAGGCAGGCCCACGCCCATCGTGCCCAGGCCGCCGGAGTTGATCCAGCGGCGCGGCTCGTTGAAGCGATAGAACTGCGCGGCCCACATCTGGTGCTGGCCGACATCGGAGGTGATGTAGGCGTCGCGGTCGCGGGTCAGGTTCCACAGCGTCTCGACGACCTGCTGCGGCTTGATGACGTCGCTGGACTGCTTGTAGGCGAGGCAGTCGCGCTTGCGCCAGTCGTTGATCTGGCTCCACCAGGCGTTGATCGAGTCCGCGTCGGGCCGCGCCTGCGCTTCCTTGATCTGCGCGATCAGTTCCTGCAGCACGTCCTTGACGTCGCCCACGATCGGGATGTCCACGCGCACGCGCTTGGAGATCGACGACGGGTCGATGTCGATGTGGATGATCTTGCGGTCGACCGACGCGAAGTGCTTCGGATTGCCGATGACGCGGTCATCGAAGCGGGCACCCACGGCCAGCAGCACGTCGCAGTGCTGCATCGTCATGTTGGCCTCGTAGGTGCCGTGCATGCCGAGCATGCCCAGGAAGCGCGGGTCGGTGCCGGGCATCGCGCCCAGGCCCATCAGCGTGTTGGTGCAGGGATACCCCAGCAGCTCCACCAGCTGGCGCAGCTCGGCCGTGGCCTCGCCCAGGATCACGCCGCCACCGGTATAGATATAGGGACGCTTGGCGCCCATCAGCAGCTGGACCGCCTTGCGGATCTGGCCGCTGTGGCCCTTCTTCACCGGGTTGTAGGAGCGCATCTCGACGCGCTCCGGGTAATGGAACGCGGTGCGGTTGAGCGAGACGTCCTTGGGGATGTCCACCACGACCGGGCCGGGCCGGCCGGTGCGCGCGATGTGGAAGGCCTTCTTCAGCGTCGTGGCGAGATCGCGGACGTCCTTGACCAGGAAGTTGTGCTTGACGATCGGGCGCGTGATGCCGACGGTGTCGCACTCCTGGAAGGCGTCCAGGCCGATGGCGGGCGTGGGGACCTGACCGGTGATGATCACCATCGGGATCGAGTCCATGTACGCCGTCGCGATGCCGGTGATCGCGTTCGTGACGCCGGGACCCGAGGTCACCAGCGCGACGCCGACTTCGCCGGTCGCCCGGGCGTAGCCGTCGGCCGCGTGCACGGCGGCCTGCTCATGACGGACCAGCACGTGCTGGATGGCGTCCTGCTTGTAGAGCGCGTCGTAGATGTAGAGGACGGCACCGCCTGGATAGCCCCAGAGGAACTTCACGCCTTCGGCTTGAAGACTCTGAACCAGGATTTCGGAGCCATTCAGTTCCTGGCCGGAACTGACGGAATGGGGGTGCGGTTGTGAGCGAGCTTCCGTGATCGCTGCACGTTTGATGTCCGCGGCAGACATGTCCATATGTCGAACCTCTGAGATTTTCTCTGACGAAAAACCATCGGTGCTTCTCCTCGCGCTCTTGTGAAGCGGACTTGAAACGTCGCGTCAAAAACAGGGGCGCCGTGGTCGGGCGGCCTACTTGAGACAAAAACTGCGGTGTGCGAGGGGCCGATTATGCACGCAAACCCGCGCACGACCGGTCGGCGGTGGCGATCTGTAGCGCTGGTGCGATAATCCGCGCCGTTTTGCCTGCCCGACCGCCCTTTCCGGCGCCAGCCCATTGGCCACAGACAAAGAACTCAACGACTTTCTCAAGACCGTCGACCGGCGTGCCTTCAAGCGCACGGTGTACATGGTGCGAGACGAGGACGCCGCACTGGACATCGTCCAGGACGCCATGATCCGGTTGGCGGAGAAATACTTCGATCGGCCGGCGGCGGAGTTGCCGCTGCTGTTCCAGCGCATCCTGTCGAACGCGACGATGGATTGGTTCCGGCGTCAGAAGGTCCGCAACGCCGTCTTCAGCAACCTGTCGGATTTCGAGGGGGGCGAGTCCGGCGAGGACTTCGACCTGCTGGAAATGCTGGAGACGCAGGAAGGCTCGATGGGGGCGCTGTCCGCCGCAGACGAGGTCTCGCGCGTTCAAGTGCTGGCCGCCATCGAACAGGAAGTTGCAGCATTGCCCGCGCGTCAACGGGAAGCCTTCCTCCTGCGTTACTGGGAAGAACTCGACGTTGCCGAAACGGCGGCGGTCATGGGTTGCTCGGAGGGCAGCGTCAAGACACACTGCTCCCGCGCCGTGCATGCGCTGGCCAAAACGCTGAAAGCCAAGGGAATCTCGCTATGAAGAAGAACACGCCAGGAACGCCGCTGCCGCTGGAGGCGGAAGCGCGCGTGACCCGTTTCGGCCTCCGGGTGGCCGCGGGTTTGACCGAGCAGAGCGAGACCCTGTCCGGCGACATCCAGGAGAGATTGCGCTTCGCGCGTGAGCAGGCGCTCGCCAAGGCCATGGCCGCGCGCGCCGCCGCGCCGACTCAGGCCGCTTCCGAAACGCGCCATGTGGGCAACGGCACGCTCGCGCTGGGCGGTGGCGAGAAGACCCCGCGCTGGCGCAAGGCCGCGGCGCTGCTGCCGCTGGCGCTGCTGCTGGGGGGCTTGCTGCTGATCCAGCACAGCCAGTGGTACGAGCAGATCCGCAGCGCGGCCGAACTCGACACCGAGATGCTCTCCAAGCCGCTCCCGCCGGCGGCGTACAGCGATCCGGGTTTCCGCGAATACCTCAACGAGGCGCCGAACGACCCGAGCAACGCCAACAGCCCCGAGGAAGGCGAGAAGTCCGACGAAGCGAAATCGTCGCAGTGAGGCGGCGCGTGGCCAGATCGTTCCGCCTCTCTTCGGCTCTCATCGGCCCTCTCGGCGTTTTCCCTGATTTCTCGACGATGCGTCGCCTGACGACGATCGCGCTCTGCGCGGCGCTCGGCTGTGTCGCTGCATCGGCGCAGGAGGGCCCCGCCCCCGCGCCAGCCCCCACTTCTCTTTCCGCATCCGCGCCCACGTCGCACGCGTCTGCTGCCGCGCGCGCCACCGCTCCCGGTGTGCTGGTCGCCAATGTGAACTGGGCGTCGCTGAGCGCTTCCCAGAAGGAAGCCCTCGCACCCCTGTCGAAGGAGTGGGACCAGCTCGACGGCGCCCGCAAGGGCAAGTGGCTGGAAATCGCCGCCCGCTATCCGACGCTCCCCACCGAGCAGCAACACCGGCTGCGCGAACGGATGGTGGAGTGGACCCGCATGTCGCCCGCCGAGCGCCAACGCGCGCGCATCGGCTACCAGCATGCCGGCGAACTGCGCGCACCCGAGCAGGAATCGAAGCTGCGCGAGAAGTGGGACGCCTATCAGGCCCTGCCCGCCGAGAAGCGCCAGCGCCTGGCCGAACGCGCGGCCGAAAAGGCCTCGGCCGCCGGCCGTGAGGCGCCGGCTTCCGCCGTCTCTCATCGCGCCAAGGCGCCGATCCAGCGCGCGCCGCTGACCGCCGTCACCGGCCCCACCATCGTCCAGGCGCTGCCCGGCGCGACGACGGTGCTGATGACGCAGCGCGCCGATCCACCGCTGCCCGGCGCCAGCGCGGCGCCCGGCCGCCCGCTGCGCGCCCCGAGCGAAGCCGGTCTCGACCCGCACACGCTGCTGCCTCGCCGCACCGGGGCCAGCCGCTAAACTCGCCGGATGACCTCCGCACCCGCTGCCGGCGGCGACGCACCGCCCGGCCTGATGCGCCGCCTCGCGTCCTTCATCTATGAAGGCGTCGTCCTGTTCGGCGTCGTCTTCATCGCCGGCTGGCTGTATTCGACGCTCACCCAGCAGCGCAACGCGCTGGTCGGCACCCAGGGCCTGCAAGCCTTCCTGTTCCTGATCTTGGGCATCTACTTCATCTGGTTCTGGTCGCGCGGCGGCCAGACGGTGGCGATGCGCGCCTGGCACTTGCGGGTCGTCGACGCCCAGGGCCGACCGCTCACGCAGGCGCGCGCCACGGCGCGCTACCTTGCCGCCTGGCTGTGGTTCCTGCCGGCGCTGGCCAGCGTCCACCTGCTGGGACTGGACCGGAGCACCGGCGCCATCTTCGGCGCGATGTTCGCTGGTGTGGCGGGCTACGTGCTGCTGGCGCGGCTGCATCCACAGCGGCAGTTCCTGCACGACGTCATCTGCGGCACGCGCCTGATCACGCAGCTGCCGCCACCACGCGCGAAGAAGCGCGCCGCGCCGCAGCCGGCCGATTCCTGATCCCCTGCCCCTCCCGACGATGAGCAACCCCCACAAGGGCCGCACCGGCCTGGACCGCATCCTGCACGCCGCCGGCTACTCCTGGGCCGGACTGCGCGCCGCCTACGTCGGCGAAAGCGCCTTCCGCCAGGAAACCTGGCTGACGATCATCGGCACGCCGCTGGCGTTCTGGCTGGGCCGGGACTGGGTGCAGGTCGCGCTGCTGCTGGGGTCGCTGATCCTGGTGCTGATCGTCGAGCTGCTCAATTCGGCAGTCGAGGCGGCGATCGACCGCGTCTCCTTCGAGCTCCACGAGCTCAGCAAGCGCGCCAAGGACATCGCCAGCGCGGCCGTGCTGTTGTCGCTGGTGCTGGCGGGCGGGATCTGGCTCGCGGCGATCTGGCAGCACTTGCGCTGAGGCGCTCCGATCCAGCGCGCGAAATGAAAAAGGGCG
>NZ_VOSR01000109.1:0-21895 GCF_007997345.1 Mitsuaria sp. TWR114 | reverse complement strand
CAGCAGCGCCAGCGCGCCGGCGCTGTGCGGCACGAACCAGCGCTCGCGCCAACCGTTCCAGCGCGCCAGACCGTCCAGTCGCAGCACGCCCCAGGCGCAGAACGCGCCCAGCCAGGCGCCGGCGCTGTTGAGCAGGAAGTCCGCCAGAGAAGGAACGCGGCCAGGGAGGAAGTACTGCAGCGTCTCCATCGCGAACGACAGCAGCGGCAGGCCGACCAGCGTCAGCAGCAGCGCGCGCCACAGGCCGCCGCCACTGCGGATCACCGCGGAAAAGCACAGCAGGCCCAGCGGCCAGTAGCCGGCGACGTTGATCCAGAGGTCGAACTTGCCCCAGTAGCGCGGCCAAGGCAGGCCGATGACGCCGGGCCAGGGCAGGCTGGGCGGCATCCGCCAGGGCCAGAAGGGATAGAGGCTGGCGTAGACCACCAGCACGGCGTAGCACAGGGCCAGCCAGGTGGCGGAGCTGCGCCGCTGCATCACGGGATTAGAAAGGCTTGACGACGACCAGGATCACGATCGCCGCGAACAGCAGCACCGAGACCTCGTTGAAGACGCGGAACCACTTGTGGCTGCGGCGATTGGCGATCAGCTCGAACTTGCGCAGGAAGGCGCGACACATGTGGTGGTAGCCGATCACCGCCACCACCAGCGCCAGCTTGGCATGCATCCAGCCATTGCCCGGACCGCGACCGATGCCGTAATAAAGCCAGAGAATGCGCCGAAGAGCAGCGCCAGCAGCATCAGCCCGCTGCTGAAGCGGTAGAGCTTCAGGGCCATCAGCAGCAGTCGCTCGCGTTCGGCATGGCTGTCAGCCGGCACCATGGCCAGGTTCACGAAGATCCGCGGCAGGTAGAACAGGCCGGCGAACCACGCGGCGACGAAAATGATATGAAGCGCTTTGATCCAGAGCATCGCGGCATTATGGATGGCGCGAAAAAAAACCCCGGCTTCACAGCCGGGGTCGGAAAGCCTTATCGCTGTCATCACGCTAAGGCTCCTGCTCAGGGAGGAAAAGCAGGGAACGACAGCCGAACGGCTATCATTCAGGAGCGACTTTAACAGATCTGCCGAATTTCGGAATCTCGGCTTTCCCCTAGCGCCCCCCAACCCGGTGGTATTTCTCGGAAACCATGCAACTTCCCGCACCTTATCCCGCCAGCCGCCCCCGTCGCCTGCGTCGCGATGCCTACACCCGGGCGCTGGTCCGCGAACACCGCCTGCACGCCAGCGACCTGATCTTTCCGGTCTTCGTCCATGAGGGGGACAACCGCGTCGAACCGATCGCGTCCATGCCGGGGGTGTCGCGGCTGAGCCTGGACCGGCTGCTCCCCGTCGCCGAGGAATGCGTGGAGCTCGGCATCCCGGTGATGGCGCTGTTCCCGGCGATCGACCCGGCGCTGAAGACGCCCGACGGCATCGAGGCGACCAATCCCGACGGCCTGATCCCGCGCGTCGTGCGCGCGCTCAAGGAACGGGTCCCGGGCCTGGGCGTGCTGACCGACGTCGCGCTCGACCCCTACACCAGCCACGGCCAGGACGGCGTGCTGGACGAGCAGGGCTACATCCTGAACGACCGCACCGTGGAACTGCTCAAGGCGCAGGCGCTGGTCCAGGCCCGCGCGGGCGTGGATATCGTCGCGCCCAGCGACATGATGGACGGCCGCATCGGCGCCATCCGCGCCGCGCTGGAGGCTGACGAGCACATCCACACGCGGATCATGGCCTACAGCGCCAAGTACGCCAGCGCCTTCTACGGCCCGTTCCGCGACGCGGTGGGCTCGCGCGCCAACCTGGGCAAGGCCGACAAGAAAACCTACCAGATGGACCCGGGCAACAGCGCCGAGGCGCTGCGCGAGGTCGGCCTGGATCTGGCCGAGGGCGCCGACATGGTGATGGTCAAGCCCGGCATGCCTTACCTGGACATCGTGCGCCTGGTGAAGGAGGAGTTTCGCGTCCCGACCTTCGCCTACCAGGTCAGCGGCGAGTACGCCATGATCAAGGCCGCCGCCGCGAATGGCTGGCTGGACCACGACGCGGTGATGCTCGAGGCGCTGCTGGCCTTCAAGCGCGCCGGCGCCGACGGCATCCTCACCTACTTCGCGATGGACGCGGCGCGTCTGCTGCGCGCCGGTGCCTGAGGCCGCGGCACGCGGCCTGCCCGACCGACGCATGCGCATCTTCCATCTCAGCGACGCGCTCTACGAAGAACTGGCCGCGCTGCCCGAGGACCTCCCCCCGGAGGGCTTCCTGTGGATCGGCCTGCCGCGACGCGAGTTCGAACTGCAACTCGGCGCGCTGCAGCAGCGGCTGACACGCTGGTCGGGCGCGCAGCTGCTCGACCTGCATGTCTCGGACCTGATGAATCCGCAGCTGCCCTCGCACTTCGACTACACCAGCTGGTACGACCTCATGGTCTTCCGCCGGCTGGCGACGATACCGGGCAGCCAGCAGCTCCTGGCCGACGACGAACCCCGCAACGCCGCGGGCGTCAACGACGCGCTGAAAGCGATCGACACCAGTCCCGTCGGTTTCGCCGTCTTCGACCGCGTCCTGATCACGGTGCATCCGGGCGAGTGCTCGCTGCGCGACTACTTCGCCGGCAAGCTCGGTGCGCAGCAGGAGGGCCGCGACCTGCGCGGCAGCACGCGGCTCCCGACCAGCCCGGCCGAGCTGATGCTGCGCATGGTGAACCACATGGTGGACAGCTACCTGGACCTGCGCCGGCTGCTGACCCGCCAGCTGACGACGCTGCAGGGCCTGCTGCTGGACCGCCGCGGCCACTTCCGGGACTGGTCCGTCGTGCTGCATGCGCGCGACACGCTCTCGCGGCTGGAGGACCTCTGCGAGGACCAGCGCAGCGCGGTGCAGGAGTGGATCGACGCGCTGGGCGAATGGCCGGCCGGCGATGCCCGCGCGGAGCGCGAGCGCGAACTGCTGCGTGTGCGCTCGCGGGACGTGCTCGAACACATCGAGCGGGTGCTGACCCATGTCCGGCGGCTGGAGACCTCCGCGGAGACCTCGGTGCAGATGCACTTCTCGCTCACCGGCGAGCGCACCAACAACATCATGCGGACGCTGACCGTGCTCACGGCCATCTTCCTGCCGCTGAACCTGATCACCGGCGTCTTCGGCATGAACTTCGACAACCTGCCGCTGATCCACGCCGCCACCGGCTTCTGGATCGCCGTCGGCGTGATGGTGGTCACCGCGCTGGCGCTCGGCGCCTTCTTCTGGCGCAAGCGCTATCTCGGCTCCCAGCAGTAGCGCTCGGGCGTCGGCCGCGGCGCGCCCGCCTCAGCGCTTCGCGTAGGGGTCGGCGAAACCCAGGCCGAGCATGATCTCGGTCTCGCGCGCTTCCATGCACTCGGCCTCGTCGTCTTCCTCGTGGTCGTAGCCCTGCGCGTGCAGCGTGCCGTGGACCAGCATGTGCGCGTAATGCGCGGCGAGGTCCAGGCCCATCTCCCTGGCTTCGCGCTCGACGACCTCGGCGCAGATCACCAGGTCCGCGGCGACCACCGGCTCGTGCGTGTAGTCGAAGGTCAGCACGTTGGTCGCGTAGTCCTTCGAGCGGTACTCGCGGTTGAGCGCCTGTCCTTCCTCCGCGTCGACGATGCGCACCGTGATCTCGCCCGGCAGCTCGAGCGCCGCGCGCATCCAGCGGATGACCTTGTGCCGCGGCAACTGCGCCTTGTGGCGCGGATCGGCGAATTGCAGCGACAGGCTCAGTTCCGGACGGCTCATCGCGCGACTCCCTTGCGAGCCGGCTTCGCGGCGGATGTCTTCGCCGCCGGCTTCTTCGCCGCCGATTTCTTCGGCGCAGGCTTCTTGATGGCGGACTTCTTCACGGCAGGCGCCTTGGCGACGGCCTTCGTGGCGGCCGCCGGCTTTGCGACCGCTGGCCTTGCCGCCGGCTTCCTCGCAGCAGGCTTCGCAGGCGCAGGCGCCGGCGCGGCTGCGTCGTCAAAGCGGGCCGCCGATGCTTCGCGCAGCTGGATGGCGCGCAGGCGGCGCTCCTCGCGCTCCTCGGCGAAGCGGGCTTCGCGCTCCTGCTGCTCGCGGGCCTCCTCGCGGGCCGCCACTTCGTCCCGGTCCTCGTAGGCCTGGACGATGCGCGCCACCAGCGGATGGCGCACCACATCGGTCCGGTTGAAGCGCGTGATCGCGATGCCGTCGACGCCGTCCAGCACCTGCTCGGCATCGACCAGCCCGCTGTGCATGCCGCGCGGCAGGTCGATCTGGCTGGTGTCGCCGGTCACCACGCACTTGCTGCCGAAGCCGATGCGGGTCAGGAACATCTTCATCTGCTCGGGCGTGGTGTTCTGGGCCTCGTCGAGGATGACGAACGCATGGTTCAGCGTGCGGCCCCGCATGAAGGCCAGCGGCGCGATCTCGAGCTGGCCCTTCTCGAAGGCCTTGGTGACGCGGTCGAAACCCATCAGGTCATAAAGCGCGTCGTACAGCGGGCGCAGGTAGGGATCGACCTTCTGGGTCAGGTCGCCGGGCAGGAAACCCAGCCGCTCGCCGGCCTCCACGGCCGGACGCGTCAGGATGATGCGCTGCACCGTCGAACGCTCGAGCGCGTCCACCGCGCAAGCCACCGCGAGGAAGGTCTTGCCGGTGCCCGCCGGGCCGATGCCGAAGCTGATGTCATGCGACAGGATCCGGCGCAGGTAGTGATGCTGGTTGGCCGTGCGTCCGGCCAGGTCGGCGCGGCGCGTGCGCAGCACCACGTTGTCCTCGTCGTCCGGCGTGGCCGGGCCGGACCGGGCCGGCGCGCCCACGTCGTTGGCCGCCTCGACGATCGCCAGCCGCAACGTCTCGCCGGGAATGGCCCGGTCGGCCCGCGCGTAGAGCGCCTCCATCAAGGCCAGCGTGCGCCGCGCCGCGGCGCGTTCGCCCTCGATGTTGAAGTGCTCGGCGCGATGGGTGATCCGCACGGACAGGGCCGCCTCGATCTGGCGGAGGTGCTCGTCCAGCGGGCCGCACAGGTGCGACAGGCGCCGGTTGTCGGCGGGGGTGAAGGCGTGGCGCAGGTTCAAGGCGGAGGAAGCTCCGTATTCAGGGGGGTTGAGGGCGGTATTGTCGCGCGTCGATGTGCCACGCGCGTGCCGCGCCTGCACAATCGCGCCCCATGCACCGGACCACAGAACAACACGGGGAGGCCGCCGGCCGCAACTCGGCCGCGGCGGCGCCGGGCGCCGCGAGGCAGTTCGCCGCCGGCACCGCGGCCGCCCTGACCCTGGCGGTGCCGGTCTGCCTGGCCCAGGTGGCGGGCGCCGCGGCCGCCAGTGGCGAGGGCATCTCCACCTGGTCCTTCGCGACGCTCTGGAGCAAGCTCGCGCCGCAGCTGGCTTACGGCCTGCAGTCCGCGCTGGTGTTGATGGCCTTCGCGCTGGGCCTGCTGATCTGGCAGCGCCGCGCCCAGCGCCACATCGCCTGGCTGCTGGCGCTGATGCCGGGCTGGGTGGTCATGGTCGGCCTGTCGCCGCTGTCCTCCTGGCAGACGGCGATCGCGGTGGTCCTGGCGCCGTGGCTGCTCTGGTGCGCGGTCCATTACCTGATGCGTCGCACGCGGCGCCGCGACCGGCGCCTGCATCGCCTGCTGCTGGCGCAGGCCCTGCTCTTCCCCGCCGCCCTGCTGCTGCCGGTGCCGGCTTCGCGCGTAGCCGGCTTCGCGCTGTGGTGGCTGGGTGCCCAGTTGCTGGTGACCATGGGATGGCATCTCTGGCAGCTGTGGCAGGACATGTTCCTGCCGACGCTCGAGGAGCGCTACCCGCGCTTCGATTTCGTCCTGAGTTGCGTGCTGATCGGCTTCGGCGCGCTGGCGGTGCTGTCGGCCTGGTTCCTGCCGGGCAGCGGGCTGGCCGGCATCCTCGGCCCGCTGTCGCTGCTGGGCCTGGGCCTGCATCGCGTGCGCGAGTTCGCCCGCGCGCTGACGCAGGCCGAGCTCGCCGTGCTGCAGGGGGAGCTGCGCCTGCAGGAACGCATCGCGGAACTGGAGCGCCATTTCGACCAGGTCGCCGAGGCCAAGCTGGAGCAGGTCACCGAGCGCGAGCGCAAGCGCATCGCCGCCGACCTGCACGACGACCTCGGCGCCAAGCTGCTGACCATCGTCCACACCAGCGAGTCGGACCGCATCTCGACGCTGGCGCGCGAGGCGCTCGAGGAAATGCGGCTGTCGGTGCGCGGCCTGACCGGCAAGCCGGTCCAACTGCTGGACGCGCTCGGCGACTGGCGCGCGGAGGTGGTGTCCCGCCTGGCCCAGGCCAACATCCTGGCGGAATGGAAATCGCCGGCCGAGGACATCGAGCACACCTTCCCCGCGCGGGCCTACGTGCAGACCACGCGCATCCTGCGCGAGTCGGTCAGCAACATCATCAAGCACAGCGGCGCGACGCACTGCGTGATCAGCTGCTCGGCCCAGGACGGCTACTTCTCGGTGGTGATCCAGGACAACGGCCAGGGCATCCCGCTCGAGCTGGAAGGTCGCCTGGACAAGGGACACGGCATGGCCAGCATGAAGGCACGCGCCAAGCAGATGCATGGCCAGTGCCTGGTCGAATCCGGCCCCGGCTGGGGCACGGTGATCCGGCTGACCATCCCGCTTTGAGGCGCGCCGGCTGCAAAGCCGCCCGCGGCGTGATCCATTGCCGACGACGCCACACTCCGGCGCCGATCCGGATGGTCAGCCCGCCGAGAAAGCCGTACCGTTGCAAACACCCGCCAGGCAGGCTGCCGGCGCCTCATTCCTGAGCAAGAATCCCGCGCCATGAACCACATCCTGCTGCTCGAAGACATTCCCGAAATCCGCGCCTGGCTCAAGGTCCTGGTGAAACAGGTCTTCGCCAACGCGGTGGTCACCGAATGCTCGCGGGTGCAGGACGCGCTGCAGCAGGTCAGCACGCAGCGCTTCACGCTGGCGCTGCTGGACCTGGGCCTGCCCGACGGCTCCGGCGTCGACGTGATCTCGGCGCTGCGCGAGAAGCAGCCGGAGGTCCAGTCGGTCATCGTCACCATCCACGACGACGACGAGCACCTCTTCCCCGCGCTGCAGGCCGGCGCCTTCGGCTACCTGCTCAAGGAACAGTCGCGCGAGCTGCTGGTCGAGCAGCTGCAGCGCATCAGCCAGGGCGAGCCGCCGCTGTCGCCGTCGATCGCGCGCAAGGTCATCGCCTACTTCACCTCGCAGCGCCGGCCGCAGGCGGCGCAGGTGCTGCACGAGGTCTCGCTGACCGACCGCGAAACCGAGGTGCTGCTGCGCGTGGCCAAGGGCTTCACACTGCCGGAGATCGGCGTGCAGCTGGGCCTGTCGCGCCACACGATCGCGGACTACGTCAAGCAGATCTATCGCAAGCTCAACGTGAGCTCGCGCGCCGAGGCGGCTCTCGAAGCGCAGCGCCTGGGCCTGTTCGGCCGCAATTGAGCGCCGCACCGGCCGCGCGCCGGGCGGGGTTCGCAGGCCTCGGGAAAATACTGGACAAACATCCAGCGAAACGCCCGCCGGGCGCCGCCGAACGCGGATAATCCGCGCCCATGATCGGCAAGCTCACCGGCGTCATCGCGGAAAAGTCGCCCCCGCAGGTTCTCATCGACGTGCAAGGCGTCGGCTACGAAGTCGACGTGCCGATGAGCACCTTCTTCAACCTGCCGAACCTGGGCGAGCGCGCCACGCTGTTGACGCACCTCAGCATCCGCGAGGACGCCCATGTGCTGTTCGGCTTCCTCACCGCCGAGGAACGCGCCACCTTCCGCCTGCTGATCAAGATCAGCGGCGTGGGACCGAAGATGGCGCTGTCGCTGCTGTCGGGCATGTCGGTCGGCGACCTGGCGCAGGCGGTGTCGCGCCAGGAGGCCGGGCGCCTGGTCAAGGTGCCGGGCATCGGCAAGAAGACCGCCGAGCGGCTGCTGCTGGAACTCAAGGGCAAGCTCAGCCCCGACCTGTCGCAGCCGGTGGCGATCGCGAACGACGCGCAGGCGGACATCCTGCAGGCGCTGGTGGCCCTGGGCTACAGCGAAAAGGAAGCCGGCGCCGCGCTCAAGACGCTGCCGGCGGACGTCGGCGTCAGCGACGGCATCAAGCTGGCGATGAAGCACCTGTCATGATCGGCCCCCAGCCGCCCCGTCCCTCGCCATGAGCATCCAGACCGACGACTTCACCCCCGCGCCGCAGCAGGCCCGCCTGATCAGCGCCCATCCCGCCTCGCCCAACGAGGACGCGATCGAGCGTGCGCTGCGGCCCAAGCTGCTCGATGAATACGTCGGCCAGGCCAAGGCGCGGGAGCAGCTGGAGATCTTCATCGGCGCCGCCAAGAAGCGGCGCGAGGCGCTCGACCATGTGCTGCTGTTCGGCCCCCCCGGCCTGGGCAAGACCACGCTGAGCCACATCGTCGCCGCGGAGCTGGGCGTGAACCTGCGCCAGACCAGCGGGCCGGTGCTGGAGAAACCCAAGGACCTGGCGGCCATCCTGACCAACCTCGAGCGCAACGACGTGCTCTTCATCGACGAGATCCACCGGCTGTCGCCGGTCGTCGAGGAAATCCTGTACCCGGCGCTGGAGGACTACCAGATCGACATCATGATCGGCGAGGGCCCGGCGGCCCGCTCGATCAAGCTGGACCTGCAGCCCTTCACGCTGGTCGGGGCCACGACGCGCGCCGGCATGCTGACCAACCCGCTGCGCGACCGCTTCGGCATCGTGGCGCGGCTGGAGTTCTACACCGCCGACGAGCTGCAGCGCATCGTGACGCGCTCGGCCTCGCTGCTCGGCGCGGCGATCGAGCCGGCCGGGGCGCTGGAGGTGGCGCGGCGCTCGCGGGGCACGCCGCGGATCGCCAACCGGCTGCTGCGCCGCGTGCGCGACTACGCCGAGGTCAAGAGCGACGGCACCATCACCCGCACGATCGCGGAGAAGGCGCTGGCGATGCTGGACGTCGATCCGCTGGGCTTCGACCTGATGGACCGCAAGCTGCTGGAGGCGGTGGTGCACCGCTTCGACGGCGGCCCGGTGGGACTGGACAACGTCGCCGCCGCCATCGGCGAGGAGCCCGGCACCATCGAGGACGTCATCGAGCCCTATCTGATCCAGCAGGGCTTCCTGCAGCGCACGCCGCGGGGACGGATCGCGACGCTGGCGGCCTATCGCCACCTCGGCGTGGCGCCGCCCAAGCAGGCGGGGCAGCTGTTCGACCTCGAGTAATCGAATCAGGGGACCGGGCAAGGGACGCGGCGGCGAGCGCCGCGCCACCGAACGACGGCACCAATGAAAAAGGCGCTCCGAAGAGCGCCTTTGTCGTTCCTGATCCGGGGATCAGAAGTTGTGGCGAATGCCCAGAGCGAACGAGTTCAGGTCGTCGGCCTTGTTCGCGGTGGTGGCGTCCACGGCGGTGTAGAAGGCGTAGAGCTTGGTGCGCTTGCTCAGGTTGTAGTTGTAGGCCAGCGTGTACTGCTTGCCACCGTTGCGGCCGTTGTTGAACGAGGAGCCACCGGCCTTGGTGCCACCGACGTTCAGGTGGAATTCCGACTGGCCCATCGTGTACATCACGGCGGCGCGGCCGATCCAGCGCTTGTCCTTGCCCAGCGAACGCGAGTCGTCTTCACGCTGCGCGTAGCCGCCGAAGGTGAAGGCGCCCAGTTCGTACAGGCCGCGGATGGCCCACTGGTTGGCGTCGCCCTGCTTGCTGTAGCCAGCGCCCAGGTGCAGCGGGCCCTGGTCGTAGTTCAGCGCCACGTCGTAGCCGCGCGGATCGACGCCTTCACCGGCGTGCAGCGCGAACTCGGCGTTGAAGCCGCTGATGTTCGGGGTGAAGTAGCCGACCTTGTTGGTCTGCGTGAAGCCGGCGCCCGAGTACAGCTTGTCTTCCGACGTGCCGGTGTCGTGGTTGTGCATCGACACGTAGTCGGCGGTGGCGTAGTAGGAGCCCGGGGTCCAGCGGCCCAGACGGACGGCACCGAAGTCGCCGGACAGCTGCACGCTGGCTTCACGGTTCCAGAACGCCGAGTTGGTCTGGCGGCCGTCGTCCGAGTTCAGGCCGTGCTCCAGGGCGAAACTGGCCTTCAGTCCGCCACCCAGGTCTTCCGTACCCTTGAAGCCCAGACGGGAGTTGTTGTTGATCACCGAGGCAACGCGGTCGCGGTTGCCGGTCTTGATGCTTTCCACCGAGGTGTTGATGCGGCCCCAGAGCGTGACGGAGCTTTGCGCGAACACCGGTGCGGAGAGAGCCGCGATGGCCGCAGCGATTGCAATCTTCTTCATATCCACCTTCATCAGTTGGAGGTTTCAGCCGGTCTGGCTCAATGGCGGTACTGCAAGGTGTGCGGAGTATAGAAGTGCGTTGCACGCACCCATAACACTCGACGCGAAATTGCAACAGTTCCCCGTTAGGGGTGGGATCCAGGCGGCAAAGGTGTAAGCAGACGGGCCGTCAGCACCTGTCCGGCGAGCAGTCCGACCAGCACGGCAAGCTGCCCCGCGGCCCCGAGCCTGTGGGCGTTCCAGAGGAACAGCGCCACCGCGCCGAGCATCAACAGGAACATCGCCGCGGCCGCCCACGCGCGCGAGGGCGCGACCGCCGGGTCGAAGAGCGCCCGCGCCCGGGGGTCGTAGCCGGGCGCTATGCGAGCACCGAGGCCGGGCTCCCAATGCGCCGGCTCCCACCAGAGCCGCAGCTTGTCCCGCCAGCGCGGCGTGCGTCGCATCTTGCCGATCAGCCGGGCGTAGACCTGGACGTTCGCCGTCCAGGGATTCCAGCTCCGCAGCGCGTCACGGGTGCCGTAGACGCAGGGCTCGTGGTCCAGTTCCTCCTGGAAGCTGCCGAACAAGCGGTCCCAGATCACCAGGATTCCGCCGTAGTTGCGATCGAGATAGGGGTCGTTGACGGCGTGATGCACGCGGTGGTTCGACGGGGAGCAGAACCAGCGGTCGAACCAGCCCAACTTGCCGATCTGCTGGGTGTGCACCCAGAACTGGTACAGCAGGTCGACCAGGGCGACCACGGCGTAGACCAGCGGTGGGAAACCCAGGATCGCCATCGGCATGTAGAAGATCCATCCGACCAGCCAGCCGCTGCCGGTCTGGCGCAGCGCGGTGGACAGGTTGTAGTCCTCGCTCTGGTGATGCACCGCATGGGCCGCCCACAGCAGCGCCGTGGTGTGGCCGAGCCGGTGATGCCAGTAATAGAGGAAGTCGTAGAACAGCAGCCCCAGCAGCCAGACCCACCAGGCCCCCGCGTCCAGCTTCGCCAGCGCGGCATGCTCGAAGACCCAGGTGTAGATGCCCAGCGTGAAGAGCTTGGTCAGCACGCCCACGACCTGGCTGAGCATGCCCAGCGCGATGCTGCTGATCGCGTCGTTGAGCCGGTAGGTGTTGCGGCCGCGGCGCAGGCCGATCCAGTACTCCAGCCCGATCAGGGCGAAGAACACCGGCGTGGCCAGCACGATGATCTGTGCGTCGGTCATGTGTCTCCTCGATGAGCGCTCGATGCGGCGCTTCTGTCGATGTCGGCGTCCGCGGTCCGGCGCCGGGGCGTCCGGTCGCTGCGGTCCGCGGGGTCAGGCCTTGGCCGTCTGCGGCGCGGTGGGCATGAATCCGGGCACGCCGGGATCGTCCAGCGCCAGGCCGTGCAGGTGATGGTCGTCGTTCCAGCCCACCAGGCTGAAGCCTTGCGGCGAATGCAGCAGCCGGTTGATGCTGGCATTGCCCAGGACCCAGCTGCGCGGCGCCTGCAGGTCGATGCGGGTCGCGGCGCGATAGAGGCAGTCCAGGACGCCGCCGTGCGCGACGATGGCGATCGTCTGCCCGGCGTGCGCCGTGGCCAGTTCGGACACCACGGCGATGCAGCGCGCATAGAGCGCGGTCAGGCTCTCGCCGCCGGACGGCTCGAAGTCCGGATCGCGGCGGCGCCAACGCAGCGCATCCTCGGGAAACGCGGCTTCGACCTCGGCCCAGAGCTTGCCTTCATGGACGCCGAACGCCCGCTCGCGCAGGCGCTTATCGTGGCGGACCTCCAACCCATGCGGCGCCGCGACATGCCGGGCGGTCACCGCGGCCCGGGCGAGGTCGCTGGCATAGACTGCGTCGATCGCGTGCTCGGCCAGCGCGGCGCCGAGCCGCTCGGCCTGGCGCATCCCCATCGCGTTCAACGGCAGGTCGAGGTGACCTTGCAGCCGGCCTTCGCGGTTCCACGCGGTCTCGCCGTGCCGGATCGCCAGGATCTGGGTCGATTCCACTCAGACGCCCCAGACCACATCGGCATTGGCGGAATGCGCGGCGCGCAGCAGTTCCAGCAGCGGCCACAGCCGCTGGCGCAGCATCACCTCCGGCTTGGGCGGCGACTTGCGGCCCTCCGCCTGCGCCTCCTGCGCGGCGCGGTCCAGCGCCTGCTGTTCCTCGGCGATGGCCGCCTCGCCGCGCGCGATCAGCGCCGGCAGGTGCCCGGCCTGGAAGATGCCCTGCGCCGCGGGCTCGCGTCCCAGCGCCTTCAGCGCCTGATCGCCATGGGCCGCCAGCATGATGACATCGGCGCCCGCCTTCGACTTGAACTTGTACAGCACGCTTGTCTCCCGGCCGTCGACGGCGGCCACCGGCGCATTGTGCCGTCGTCGTTGGAACGCCAGTGGAGAGGTCTCCCGATCCGCGCCCGCGCGCGGCCGTCCGCGTCAGGCGCCGCGCAGCAGGTGCACCGACGCGCGCGCCGGACGCAGCACTGCGGTCTGCGCGCGCGCCGCCTGCCCGGCCTGGGCCTGCGCGGCGATCTGGGCATGGCGCTCCTCGAAGGCCCGCGTCTCCAGCGCTGGCGCGCACAAGAAGCCCTGGTACTCGTGGCATCCGCAGCGGGCGAGGAAGTCGCGCTGCGCCTCGGTCTCCACGCCCTCGGCGATGACCTGTAGGTTCAGCGCGCGGCCCATCTGCACAATGGCGTTGACGATGCCGGCATCGCTGGCGTCGCCCGGCAGGCCCTTGACGAAGCTGCGGTCGATCTTGAGCCGCTGGATCGGGAAGCGCTTCAGGTAGCCGAGGCTGGAATACCCGGTGCCGAAGTCGTCGATCGCCATCAGCACGCCGAGCTCCGACAGCGCCTGCATGCGATGCAGCGCCTCGTCCGCGTCGCGCAGCAGCACGGATTCGGTCAGTTCCAGTTCCAGCAGCGACGGCGGCAGGTCATAGGCGCGCAGCGCCTGGGCGACCTGCTCGACGAACTGCGTCTGCTGGAACTGCAGCGCCGACACGTTGACCGCCACCGGCACGCGCAGGCCTTTCTCCAGCCATGCCGCCGCCTGCGCCACCGCCTGCTGCAGCACCCATTGGCCGATCGCGACGATGAAGCCGCTCTCCTCGGCGACCGGAATGAACTCGGACGGCGGCACGTCGCCGCGCAGCGGGTCGCGCCAGCGGATCAGCGCCTCGGCGCCGATCAGCTCGCCGGTCTCGAGCGACACCTGCGGCTGGAAGTGCAGCCGGAATTCGTGTTCCTGCAGTGCCTGGCGCATCGCATGGTCCAGCCGCATGCGCGACAGCAGGTCCACGTCCTTGCGCGGCTGATGGAAGCGGAACGCGCTGCGGCCGCTTTCCTTGACCCAGTGCATCGCGCGCTCGGCACTGGCGAGCAGTTCCTCGGCGCTGGCGCCGTCGCCCGGGAACAGCGCGATGCCGGTGCTGCAGGTGACGGTGAAGCTCAGGGTGTCGAAGCAGAAGGGGCGCGACATCGCCTCCTGGACGCGACGGGCCGCGTGCTCCGCGCCGCGGGCATCGGCCTGATGGATGAGCAGCGCGAACTCGTCGCCGTCCAGGCGGGCGACCGTGTCGACCTCGCGCAGCGACTCCTTCAGACGCAGCGCGACTTCCTTGAGCACGCGATCGCCATAGGCATGGCCCAGCGTGTCGTTGATCTGCTTGAAGCGGTCCAGGTCGACGTTGAGCAGCGCGAAGGGGGTTGTCTCGCGCCGCGCCATGGCCTGCGCGTAGTCGACGCGCTCCATCAGCGCGCGCCGGTTGGGCAGGCCGGTGAGCATGTCGTTGTGGGACAGCTCCTCGATGCGCTGGTGCGCCGCGAGTTTTTCGCTCAGGTCGCGGAACGAGTAGACGCGGCCGATCGGCCGGCCGCGGCTCCACTGCGGCAGCGACACGCGCTCCAGCACGCGACCGTCGATCAGCTTGAGATTGTCGCTGGTGTGCAGCAGCGGCGATTCCTGAATCGCGCCCAGCCGCATCGCATAGGCGGCGCCATCAACGACGCTGCGGCGCATCCAGGCCTGCACGGCCTCGTCGTTGCGCTCGTTGAGCAGGTCCTCGGGAATGCCCCACAGCGACGCCAGCCGCTGGTTGAAGCTGCGGATGCGGCCCGCCAGGTCAGTCACCAGGATGCCGTCGGCGGTGGATTCCAGCGTCGCGCGCAGTTCGGCGAGCAGCGTCTCCCGCTCCTCGTCGTGTTGGCGCTGCTGGGTCTGGTCGCGCATGGCGACCAGCCACAGCCCGTCGCCCTGCGGCTGCGCCACGTGGCTGATGCGACGCGAGACCCACAGCATGCGTCCATCGGCGTGACGCATCATCGTGTCGGTGTGCAGGCTCTCGCGGCGACCGATGGCGGCGTCCATCCAGAACAGCGCGTCCTCCGGCGTCGAGGCCAGCGAGTCGACGCTCGCGCCGACCAGGTCCTTCGCCGGCAGCCCGAGCAGCTGCTGCGACGCGGCGTTCACCGCGACCACGCAGTGGGTGCGGGCATCGACCAGCCACACCGCTTCCTGCAGGCCGTCGATCAACGGGAGGAAGGCGGTGTTGAACGCGACCGGCGTTGCCGCCGGCGACCGGGCGGGGAAGTTCACGCGGCCATCTCCCCGGGCGGCATGGGCTGCGGGCCGGCCGACTCGAAGAAATAGGCGATGCGGCTGCGAGGGCTGAGGTAGTCCAGCGACGCCCGCGGCAGCTGCTGCGGCTTGACGCTGCGGCGGATGCCGAGGTCGGGCAGCTCTTCCAGGTTCAGGACCAGGGCCTCTTCGCGCGGCACCTTGGCGTCATGGACCATGACCCGGGGCTTGAGCGGCCGCGAGGAGTTCACCGCCACGACCAGCGCATAGCGGTCGTCGGTCAGCTGCACGACGGAGCCCGGCGGGTACACCCCCATCATGCGGATGAAGGCATTGAGCATCGTGGCGTCGAAACGGCTGCGCCCCTGCGCGAACATCAGCGAGAGCGCCTCGTGCGGCGTCATCGCCTTGGAGCTGAGCAGCGGATTGCACAGCCCGTCGAAGCGGTTGACCAGTGCCACGATGCGGGCGCCGATGCTCATGCGGTCGGCGTTCAGGCGCTGCGGGAAGCCGCTGCCGTCGGCGTGTTCATGGTGCTGGGCGATGATCAGCAGCGGGCCGGCGCCCACCCCCATCTTCTGGCCCACCATCACGCCCTTGGCGACGTGCTGCTGGTACGCGGCGACCTCGGCGGCGGTGAAGCTGTCGTCGCGATGGCGGAAGCGGGGCGTCAGCTCCATCTTGCCGATGTCGTGCAGCAGCGCGCCCTGGCCGAGGTCCAGCATCTCGTCGCGCCCCAGGCCGAAGGCCCGGCCCAGCAGCATCGCGATCACCGCGACGTTCAGCGCATGCGCGGTGCCGCGGTCGCCGGCACCCTCGTTGAGCAGGCGGATGTTGATGTCGCCCTCGACCAGCATCTTGTCCAGCAGCGCGCGGGACAGCGCGGCGGACCGGTCGCGGGCGTCGGTCGGCTCGCGCGGCACCAGGTCGATCAGGTCGCGCAGGGCGGTGGCCGCCTCGGCGTACTGGCGCTCGCACAGCAGCAGCGCCTCGCGCTGCTCGGCCAGCAGCCGACGATGACGCTCGCGGGCATCGTCCTCGGCGTCGTGAGCGGCCTCGGCGACCACGGCCGGAGCGGCGGCCGTCGGCGGCATCGGCGTGGCTTCCAGCGGGAGCTCGCTCTTGCCCGGGCTCCAGCGCACCTGCTTCAGGCCCAGCCGGCGCAGGATCAGCAACTGCTCCTCCGAACTCAGCTTGAAGCTGCTGAGCGGGAAGGGATGCGACATCCAGCCGAGGTCGAGATGAATGAACATCCCCACTTTCAGCTGGTTCACATCGATGAGCGGATCGGCCGATCTGTCCTTCATTCTTGTAGTTCCGCGCCCGGTTCAGACGCCCTCGTCAGCAGCTTCGGCTGCCCAGGGCCGCAACTTAAATGAAAAGCGCGTCCATCGCGCGGCGCCGCGCATGATCCCGGACTGTGCGTGCAACTTGTCACGGGTTTTTCCTGAGGACCCCTATGATCCCGCGCAGCCCGCATTCTCATAAATATTCAGGAGACTTTCATGCATGCCTTTGTTTGCGATGCGCAGCGCACCCCTTTCGGGCGGTACGGCGGCGCCCTGTCGGCGGTCCGGGCGGATGACCTGGGCGCGGTGCCCATCCAGGCCTTGATGGCCCGCCATGCGGGGCTGGACTGGGAGGCGCTCGACGACGTGTTCTACGGTTGCGCCAACCAGGCCGGCGAGGACAACCGCAACGTGGCGCGGATGTCGGCGCTGCTCGCCGGCCTGCCGATCGCGGTGCCGGGCGTGACGCTGAACCGCCTGTGCGGCTCCGGCATGGATGCCGTCGGCACCGCGGCCCGGGCGATCCGCGCGGGCGAGGCGCAGCTGCTGATCGCCGGCGGCGTCGAGAGCATGAGCCGCGCACCGTTCGTGATGCCCAAGGCGGAAAGCGCCTTCTCGCGGGCGAATGCGATCTACGACACCACCATCGGCTGGCGCTTCATCAATCCCAAGATGAAGGCCCAGTACGGCGTCGACGCGATGCCGGAGACGGCGGAGAACGTCGCCGTCGATTTCGGCATCGAGCGCGAGGCGCAGGACCGCATGGCGCTGGCGAGCCAGACCAAGGCGCTGGCCGCGCAGCGCAGCGGATTCTTCGATGCCGAGATCTGCCCGGTGACGATCCCCCAGAAGAAGGGCGAGGCGGTGGTCGTCCGCCAGGACGAGCATCCGCGCGAGACCAGCCTGGAGGCGCTGGCCAAGCTGAAAGGCGTCGTCCGACCGGACGGTAGCGTGACCGCTGGTAACGCGTCGGGCGTCAATGACGGCAGCTGCGCGCTGCTGATGGCCAGCGAGGCGGCGATCGCCCGGCACGGCCTGACCCCGCGCGCGCGGGTGCTCGGCATGGCCACCGCCGGTGTGGCGCCGCGCATCATGGGCATCGGCCCGGCGCCGGCGGCGCGCAAGGTGCTGGCGCAGGTCGGCCTGACACTTGAGCAGATGGACGTCATCGAGCTGAACGAGGCCTTCGCGGCGCAGGGCCTGGCGGTGCTGCGCGACCTGGGCCTTCGCGACGACGATCCGCGCGTCAACCCCAATGGCGGCGCGATCGCGCTTGGCCACCCGCTCGGCGCCAGCGGCGCCCGGCTGGTCATGACGGCGATCAACCAGTTGCATCGCTCGAATGGCCGTTATGCGCTGTGCACGATGTGCATCGGCGTCGGCCAGGGCATCGCGGTCGTCGTCGAACGCGTCTGAGCCTCTCCGCTTCGGCCCGGCGCCTGAGCGCGGGCCCAGGCGCCAATCAACGGCCACCCCGGATCGATACGGGGCGGCCGTTTTCAATAGTCAGACGATTGACTTCGCCGCCCTCGGTTGTCTGACCTCTTTTTGGTGCATCCAACCCCGCCAAGAGCGGCCTTGTGCGGCGTTTCGCCCATATCCAAAAGTTGGGGGCGCTAAAGAAATAGTCATGGGCGCCCGTAGGACCACGTAGGCGCCAATCGCACATCGCGTGGGATACTGACCGAGTTTGATGGCGCATACCGCTCATATATGTAGGCGGCGGCGCCACAGGCATGATGTCTGACTATTGACGGCTTGCTTAGCGACGCTCCGATCGCGATTCCGCGCACCTTTTCCCCGCTGACCGCCCGACCACACCGCTTTCCGCAGGCGGTGGGGCGTTGTGCGCAGCAAATGCACCAAGTTGATGCATTCAGGTGCGAATAGCGGAACAAAACAATTGCCCTGGCAAACATTCTTCACAGGGTTGTCCCTATAGTTTTGGACATCACCTGCTTACGCCCAGCAGATTTGGGCGTCAAACGCACGACCACCTCCCCACCATGTCCGCTGCTCGAGCCCACGATGAAGACCTGACCGCCATTCCGGTGGTCGCCCCCTCCCCTGAAGCTGAAGTCCGCACCGGTCCGCTGAAACGCGACCTGGTCGCCGGCCTGGAAAAAGGCCTGGCCGTGATCGAAGCCTTCGATCAGGAACGTCCCCGCCTGACCATCAGCGAAGTTGCCGGCCGCACCGGCCTGACCCGCGCCGCCGCCCGCCGCTACCTGCTGACGCTGACCCACCTGGGTTTCGTCTCGCAGGACCGCAAGATGTTCGCGCTGACCCCCAAGGTGCTGCGCCTGGGCCAGAGCTACATGCACTCTGCCCGCCTGCCCCGCATCATCGAGCCCGAGCTGCACAAGCTGGCCTATGCGATGAAGGAAGCCTCCTCGGCCGGCGTGCTCGACGGCAACGACGTGATCTGCATCTCCGCGACGAGCGCGGGCCGCGTGGTCTCGCCGACGCTGCAGCCGGGCACCCGCGTGCCGGCCTACTGCACCGGCAATGGCCGCGTGCTGCTGGCGGCGCAGCCGCAGGCGGAAGTCGACGCCTTCATCGCCCGCCAGGAACTGACCGCGCTGACCCCGCACACGATCACGCACCCGGAGCGCCTGCGCATCGAGATCGCCCGCGCCCGCGCCCAGGGCTACGCGCTGATCGACCAGGAGCTGGAGCAAGGCCTGCGCTCGGTGGCCGTGCCGCTGAAGAACTACAAGGGCGACACCGTCGCCGCGATGGCCATCAGCGTCCACGCGACCCGCATGAGCATGGAGCAGATGGTCGAGCACTGCCTGCCCCCGCTGCTGCAGGCGCAAGCGCATCTGCGCATGCTGCTCTGAGGCCGTTGCGGCTCAACGAAGAAGCGCCCCGAGGGGCGCTTTTTCATTTCCGGACCGACAGGGTCGCGTTCAGGCCCAGAGACGCTGGCGCAGCAGCGGGCTGATCCGGTACCGCTCGCTGCGATAGGCCTCGAAGAGCCCCGCGAGCGCATCGACCACGAGCGGCGCACCCAGTTGCGCGAGCCACTCGAAGGGCCCGGCGGGATAGTTCACGCCCAGCTTCATCGCGGTGTCCGCGCCGGCCTCGTCGCAGACGCCCTGCCAGACGGCATCGGCGCCCTCGTTGATCAGCATCGCGATCGTGCGGGCGACGGCCAGGCCCGGCACGTCGCGCAGCACCAGCGGCTCCCAGCCGAGGCGCCGCAGCAGCGTCTCGGCATGGGTCTGCTGGACGTTGTCCACGCGCGGCCCGAAGGCGATCGCCAGCCCCTCGATCCGATCGGGCGCGAGCGGCCAATCGATCACCGCGAGGCCGGGTTGGCTGCGCTCCCGCGCGAGCTGTGCGGCGCAGCGTCCGCGCGTGAAATGCAGCTGGACGCCTTCGACCGCGACGCCTTGCCAGTCAGCCGTCTCGTCGCGCTCGAACGCGAGGCCTCGGGTGCCCATCCAGGCGCCCAGCAGCTCCACCAGCGGGCCGCGACCCGACAAGGTCACCGCGCCGACGTCGCCATCGATCACCGCGACGGGCGCGGCGTTCTCGGGCGTGCCCTCGTAGAAGCCCTTCCCCGCCTTGCGCCCGAGGCGGCCGCCATCGACGAGCGCCTTCTGCACCAGCGAAGGCTGATAGCGCTTGTCGCCGAAGTTGGCCTCGAAGACCGACTGCGTGACCAGGTAGTTGGTGTCGTGGCCGATCAAGTCCATCAGCTCGCAAGGCCCCATGCGGAAGCCGGCGCCGCGCAGCGCCCGATCCAGTTGGGCCGGGCTGCCGGCCTGCTCCTGCAGCAGTTGCAGCGTCTCTGCGTAATACGGGCGCGCGATGCGGTTGACGATGAAGCCGGGCGTCGACTTCGCATGCACCGGCGTCTTGCCCCAGCGACGCGACAGCGCCTCGATCGCCTGCGCGGCGGAGGCGTCCGTCTCCGCGCCCCAGACCACCTCGACCAGCTTCATCAGCGGCACCGGGTTGAAGAAGTGCATGCCGACGAGCCGGCGCGGATTCGCCATGCCGTTGGCCAGCGCGGTGATGCTGATCGACGAGGTGTTGGACGCGATCAGCGCATCGGGCGGCAGCAGCGCGTCGAGTTCGCGCAGCAGCGCCTGCTTGGGTTCGAGCTTCTCGACGATCACCTCGATGACGAGCGCGGCGTCCGCCAGCTCCGCGGTCGAGGCCGCCGGCGACAGGCGCGCCAGCACCGCGTCGCGCGCATCGCGTTCCATGCGGCCCTTCGCCACCAGGCCATCGAGCGCCTTGCCGATCTGCGCGATCGCCGCCGCGGCGGCGCCTTCGCGCAGGTCCATGAGCCGGACCGGATGGCCCGCCTGCGCCGCCACCTGCGCGATGCCCGCGCCCATCACGCCGGCGCCGATCACCGCCACCGGTGCCCGCGCCGCGTCGGCGCTCGCGATGCGCCAGGTTCCCGTCGATGCCGTCATTGCTGTCTCCATCATCTGTTTCGAATCTTGTGCGCGTGGCCGCTGCGCGTCAGTCCCGCGGGCGTCAGCGCCGGGGCACCCGAGGCCGGACGCCGAATGCTGGCCGCGCGCATCCGGCGATCGATCCTGAGGTCAGGACGCCGCGTCGGTCTTCGGCACCCAGGCTGCGGGGCGCTTGCCCAGGAAGGCCGCGAAGCCTTCCTTGGCTTCGGCCCCCATGCGCACGCGGGCGATGGTCTGCGCGGTGAGTTCACGCACCTCGCCGTCCACCGGCCCCACGTCGAGTTGCGCGAACAGCGCCTTGATCTCGGCCTGCGCCTGCGGGCCGTTCATCAACAGCTCCGCGACCCAGCGCTCGACGGCCGCGTCGAGCCCGCCGGCGGCATCGCTCTCCACGACCTCGTGCAGCAGGCCGATGCGCAGCGCCTCGGCGGCGGGAATGCGGCTGGCGGTGAGCGCGAGCCGGCGCGCCTCGCGCGGGCCCACGGCATTGACCACGTAGGGGCCGATGACCGACGGCAAGATCCCGAAGCGCGCCTCGCTGACCGCGAACTGCGCGCCCGCCGCGGCGACGGCGATGTCGCAGGCGAGGGTCAGGCCCACGCCGCCGCCCAGCGCCACGCCGTGGACCTTGGCGATCGTCGGCTTGGGGCAGCGCGCGATGCGGTCCAGCATGGCGGCGAAGCGGCGCGCGTCCTCGACGTTCCAGTCCTGCGTCGCTTCCGACGCTCGCTTCATCCACTGGAGGTCGGCGCCGGCGCTGAAGGCCTTGCCCGCACCTTCGAGCACGACGATCCGCACGGCGGGGTCCCGGCCCAGGCGGTCGAAGGCGGCGTCGAGGTCCGCGATCATGGCCTCGTCGAAGGCGTTGAACACCTCGGGCCGGTTCATCGTCACGCGCGTCACGCCGCGCGCATCGGTCGCCATCTGCAGGGTTTCCACGTGCGAGTCTCCTTGTGATCGGCGGAGTATCGCAGCCCGACCGGTCGGTCGAAAAAGCCCCTCACGTCCACCCGGACCCGGACCCGGACCCGGACCCGGACTCGGACTCGGACTCGGACCCGCCGAGCCGAGCCGTGCCGCGGGAGCGCCCCGGTGGGCCTCAGAAGAATGGCGACGCGTCGAGCGCCACGGCGGGATCAGTCCTGCCAGACCTCGTGCACCAGCTCGCGCAGCGCCTGCAGCGCGTGGTCCTCGGCCTGTTCCTGCTGGAGCCAGCACAGCCAGGTCTCGTCCTGCCAATGCGGCCAGATGCGCAGCTCGCCGGCGTCGACCGCCGCCTGCGCCTGGTCCTTGCGTAGCACCGCGGCGCCCAGGCCGCTGGCGACCATGCCGCGCACGGCGGCCTCGGTCTCCGCCATCAGGCTGTGC
>NZ_VOSR01001089.1:0-704 GCF_007997345.1 Mitsuaria sp. TWR114 | reverse complement strand
GGCGAAGCAGGCCGTCATCGCACGCCGCTGCCGGCGGTGCTGACCGCGCGCGAAGCCCATGCCATCGGGCAGTACGTGCTGCGCCGATGCATCTCTCGCGCGGCGACGCGGCCGGCGCGCTGGCGCGTCGCCGCATCGGCTCGACGGCGAGTGGGCCGTCGGCGGCCAGGAGCAGTTCTACCTGGAGGGCCAGATCAGCTACGCGCTGCCGCAGGAGAACCAGGCGCTGCTGATCCACTGCTCGACGCAGCATCCGTCGGAGATGCAGCAGCTGGTGGCGCATGCGATGGGCTGGCAGGCGCACCAGGTGACGGTGCAGTGCCGGCGCATGGGGGGCGGCTTCGGCGGCAAGGAATCGCAATCGGCGCTGTTCGCCTGCGTCGCCGCGATCGCGGCGCAGCGGCTGCGTCGGCCGGTCAAGCTGCGCGTGGACCGCGACGACGACTTCCTCGTCACCGGCCGTCGCCACGGCTTCGACTACCGCTGGTCGGTCGGCTTCGACGACGAGGGCCGGATCCTCGGCGCCGAGATCGACCTGATCTCCAACTGCGGCCACAGCGCCGACCTGTCCGCGCCGGTGATGGCGCGGGCGCTGTGCCACTTCGACAACGCCTACTGGCTGCCGCATGTGGCGATGCACGGCTACTGCGCGCGGACCAACACCCAGAGCAACACCGCCTTCCGCGGCTTCGGTGGCCCGCAGG
>NZ_VOSR01001088.1:0-1928 GCF_007997345.1 Mitsuaria sp. TWR114 | reverse complement strand
GGGGAGGACGGGGCGGGTCATGGCTGTTGCTCCTTGTCGAAGCCGCCGCGCGCCGGCGCGGGCCTGGCGGGGGAGGCCGGGGTCATCGGCGGAGTGGCGGCAGGGCTGTCGGCCCGGCCGTCGGCCGGGGCCTGTCCTTCCAGGCGCCCCTGCAGGATCAGCTCGCCGCGCGTGGGCGGCGTGTAGCCGTCGGTGGGCAGCTTGTAGTCCGGCGGCAGCGGCTGCACCAGCCGCGGCGTGATGACGAAGACCAGCTCCGAGCGGTCGGTCTGGAACTGCGTGCTGCGGAACAGCGCGCCCACCACCGGCAGCTCGCCCAGGAAGGGGAAGGCCTTGATGTTGGTCGTCGTGTTGTTCTTGATCAGGCCGCCGATGGCGAAGCTCTGGCCGTCGAGCAGCTGGACCGTGGTCTCGGCTTTACGCGAGGTGAAGGAGGGCAGCACCGAGTTCAGCGCGCCGGCGCTGATCTGCACGCCGGAGGCGTTGAGCTCGGACACCTCCGGCCGCACGCGCAGGTGGATGCGGCCGCCGCCCAGCACCGTCGGCGTGAACTTCACCGAGACGCCGAATTCCTTTTCCTCCAGCGTGACGGTGCTGCCGCCCACGCCGTTGTTCTGCACCACCGGGATCAGGATCTTGCCGCCGGCCAGGAAGCTGCCGGTCTGGCCGCTGATGGCCATCACCGTCGGCTCGGCCAGCACCTTCACCAGGCCGTCGGTCTTCTGCATGTTCAGCGTCGCGCTGGTGGCGCTGCGGCCGGGCACGGTGCCGTAGGTGGTGGTGTAGGTCGGGCGGCCGAAGGCGTCGTAGGTGACGGTGACGTTACCGCCGCTGATCGAGGGCAGCGGCACCCGTCCGCCGACCACCGCGTCCACCGAGCTGTAGGGCACGCCGCTCGGGCCGGTGCCGGTGATCTGCCCCAGCAGGCCGGCCGAGCCGCCGAAGATGCCGCCCAGGAAGCGCACCATCGAGCCGTCGCCCGGCGCGTAGGCGCGCGCGAAGTCGATGCCGAAGGCGTCCAGCAGCGACTTGGAGATCTCCGCGACCTTGACCTCCAGCATCACCTGCTGCGGCGCGCCGACCTGCAGCATGTTGACCACGCGCGCGCCGCCGCCCTTGCCGTCGCCGCGCACGAAGGCGGTGGCCAGGTCCACCGCGCGGGTCACCGCCTCGCTGTCCGACACCTCGCCCGACAGCACGATGGAGTCGAAGGCGGCGCTGACGCGCAGGTTGCGTTCCGCCGGCAGCAGCTGCTGCAGCACGCCCTGCAGCGCGGCGGTGTCCATGCCCACGACCACGTCGAAGGCGGTGCAGGTGCCGGCGCGGTCCAGCATGACCACGTTGGTCGAGCCGATCGCCTTGCCCAGCAGGTAGATCTCGGTGGGGGCGAGCAGCAGCACGTCGACCTCGCCGACGCCGGGGCGCGTGTCCTGTGCGGCCGCGCCGGCCTTGGCGCTGGCCTCGTCCTTCTTCGCATTGGTCTCGACGGGCCGGGCGGCGCGGGCGTTCTCCGGGTTGCCGAGCAGGATGCGCGCGACCGGCTGCGCGGGGCGCAGCACCGTGGACTTGCCCACCGGCACCGTCACCATCGGCGCGGTCTCCACGCGGGTGCACATCGGGGCGCCGGATGGCGCGGCACCGCCGGCGGCCGCGGCCCGGGCCGGCGTGGCGCCCGTGGAAGTGGCCGGCGCCGCGGCGGGCGCGGGCGCGCCACGGACCGGGGCCGCCGGCAGCAGCGCGGCCAGCGCCGCCAGGGTCAACGCGCCGGCGGCGCGTGGCGCCATCGTGGCGAGGGGGTGCGGGTGCGTGGGCATGTTCGGTCTCCTCCTCGGGGCGGTCTCTGTGAGATCTCGGGGTGCGCTCGGGCCGGTCAGAAGCACTCGGTGACCTTGTCCAGGCCGCGGATCAGCTCGACGCAGCCGGCGCGG
>NZ_VOSR01001087.1:0-1714 GCF_007997345.1 Mitsuaria sp. TWR114 | reverse complement strand
CGGTGCCCCTGCGCTGATTGCCGCGCGACGATCAGTCGTCGCTGCTGCTGCCGTTGCGGATCTCCGGATCGGAGGTCGCGATCAGCGTCTGCGCGTTGCCGGAGGCCGGGCGGCGGAACACCAGCACCACGCCGCGTCGCGTGCCCGGCCCGACCGGCACGGTGACCGTGGTCGCCTGATCCAGGCCGGTCGCGACGAAGGTGTTGGGCAGCCCGCTCGGCTTCTCCAGGGTCTTGGCCACCGCGACGAACAGCGTCACGCTGGTGTCCGGCTTGCTGTTGCCGAGTTGCACGAGCACCTCCGGCGACAGCCCCACGGACTGCTGCGCGAACATGATCGCGTTGGTGTTGACGGTATCCAGCGGCTTGGGACTCGGGATGCGCTCCCAGCGCGCATTGAAGTAGGCGCAGGGAATCACGTTGTCGGCCGGCCCGATCAGGGGCACGACGAAGTACAGCGTCGATTCTTCGGCGTCGGCGCGCGCGAGCGCAGCGGCAGTGAGGTCGTTCATGAGGGTCGCCTTCCTTTCAGGGAGGGAGTTGGGACATCAGCGAAAAGGGCCGCGTGGGCCGGCACATAGCCGCCCGCCGTCAGCCGCCGGGTCCAGCCGTCGTCCGGCGCCTGCGGGCTCGCGCAGGCGCGCAAGGCCAGCCAGGCCTCGAGCACCAGCCCGGCCTGCCCGGCGTCGACCGCCGGCTGGATCTGGTCGCGTTGCCGCGCGCAGCGCGCGCGATCGGGCGCCGCGCCGGCCGCATCGGCCCGCAGGCCCAGCAGCGCCCGGCGCGCCTGCAGTTCATGGTTCTGCCAGTGATGCGGCCGCAGGCGCAGCAGCGTCGCCATCGCCTCTTCGGTGGCTGCCAGCCGCGTGCGCACGTCAGCCCAGTCGCCGGCGCGCGCGGCGGTCCCGGCCTCGGCCAGCGCGACCCGCATGAGGGCCTCGCGCCGCAGGAAGTCCCGCGCCGGATCGCTGCCGGCGGTGGCCGGCTGGGGCCTGACGCTGGGCACGACGCTGGACCTGGTGCGCGGCACCAACCGCCCGGCGTCCAGACGCGCCAGCAGCAGGCTGCCCTCGGCGTGCTGGCGGTCGGCGCGCCAGTAGCGGTTCTCCGGATCGTGCCGCTCGGCCTGGCGCAGCCGCGCGACGCCCTCGGCCATCGTCGCCGCCGCCTCGCCGAGGCGCCCCGCCGCGCGCAGCGCCTCCGCGCGGCGCAGCTCCAGCGTGCCCAGGTCGCGCAGGCGCAGTTGCTCGTCGGGGTGGGCGGCCGCCTGCGCCAGGCGCTCCGCGCGCGCGGCGTCCAGCGCCGCCAGGGCCTCGATCGGCCGACCCCGCACATGCGCCACCAGGCCGAGCCAGGTCCGCGAGGTGGCGACGCCGTCGCGCAGGTCGGCGTCCGCGGGCGAACGGGCCAGCGCCTCGAGCTTGAGCGCCAGCGAGGCCTGGAACCAGCGCTGCGCGTCCTCCCAGGCCCCGCGCCGGAACGCGATCGAGCCCAGGCTGTTGAGCGCGTAGCCCAGTTCCCCCTGCGCGGTCGCGTCCTCGGGCGCCTGCTGCCGCCAGCGCTCGCTGGCGATGCGGTAGCGGTCCATGGCCCGCGCCGCCGCGTCGAAGTCGCCGGCGTCGAAGGCGATCTGGCCCAGCCAGAACGAGGCCGCGCCGAGGGTGCGGTAGTAGTCGCCGGCGCTGACGCCCGGCACGCGCTCCAGCGGCTCGAGC
>NZ_VOSR01001086.1:0-567 GCF_007997345.1 Mitsuaria sp. TWR114 | reverse complement strand
CGCCGGCGGTCGCATCGAGACCTCCGGCCATGTGCTGGACACCACCGGCATCGATGTCGAGGTCTCCAGCGGCGGCCTGTGGCTGCTGGACCCGTACAACGTCACCATCTCCACCGGCACGCAGACCGGGGGCGGCTTCTCCGGCGGCATCTGGACGCCGAGCGCGAGCGGCTCGCTGGTCAGCGTCAACAGCATCCAGACGCTGCTCAACAGCGGCAGCAACGTCACGATCCGCACCGTCGGCGCGGGCGCGCAGGAAGGCAACATCGCGATCAACGGCAACATCGCCAAGACCGCGGGCGGGGCCGCCACGCTCAGCCTGGAGGCCGACGGCCGGATCACCACCAATGCCAGCGCGGGCACGCATCGCACGATCACCAGCACCAGCGGCGCGCTGAACGTGTCGATGAGCGCGGCGGCGACCACCACCGCCTCGGGCAACAGCCCGATCAGCCTGCGCTTCCTGGACATCAACGCCAACGGCGGCAACATCACGGTCACTGCCAACCGCGCCTCGGCGGCCACGGCCGCGGCGGTGGACCTGAGCACCAACGTCTGGACCACCGC
>NZ_VOSR01001085.1:0-2811 GCF_007997345.1 Mitsuaria sp. TWR114 | reverse complement strand
GCGGGCCCCCGCCCCGGATCAGCGCAAGGCGAAGCCCCGCGCCGGCCCGCCTACTTCGTGAAGGACGTCGTCGCCACCGCGGTGTTGCCGGCGGCGTCCTTCGCGACGGCCTGGATCGTGTGCGTGCCGGCCGAGGCCTTCTTCAGGTTCCAGGTGAAGCTCAGGGTGGCGCCAGTGCCGCTCGCCACCTGCGCGCCGTCGACGTAGAGGGTCTGGCGGATGCCGGCGTCGCCGGCGTTGTCGCTGGCGCGGGTCGAGATCGTCAGCGTGTTGCCGGCCAGCTTGGCATTGGCCGCGGGCGTCGCGATCGCGATCTCCGGCGGCTGCGTGTCGACCAGCGCCGCATTGGCCACCGTCAGCGTCACCGCCGCGCTGGTGCCGGCATTGCCGGCCGCGTCGACCGCGGTGGCGGTGAGCGTCACCGCGCCGTTGGCGACCCGGGTCGAGTCCCAGCTGAAGCCATAGGGTGCCGAGGTGTCCGAGGCGACGACGCTGCCGTTGACCCGCAGGTCCACGCGGGCGATGCCCTGGTTGTCGGAGGCGCCGACATCGACCGCGACCAGCCCGTTGACCGTCGCGCCGTTGAGCGGCGCGCTGACCGAGACGGCGGGCGGCTGGGTATCGGGCGCCGGCGCGGCCAGCACCGCCTGCATCGCCGCGCCCGCATTGATGCGGCCCCAGCCGAAATACGGATCCCGCCCGGCGGTGCCGAGATCCACGGCGGTGGTGAACAGCGCGTTCTGGATCGCGCTGCCGCTGAGCGTCGGCCGGGCCGACATCAGCAGCGCGACGGTGCCGGCCACGACCGGGCTGGCCAGCGAGGTCCCCCACCAGGCGCCATAGCTGCCGCCGCGCTGGGTGGTCCAGATGTTCTGCCCGGGCGCGGCCAGCGCGACGAAGTTGCCGTAGCTGGACCAGCTGGTCCTGGCATCGGTCTCGTTGGTGGCGGAGACCGGGATCATGCTGGCCGTGGGCGTGATGCCCTCGTCGATGCCGTTGTTGCCCGCCGCGACCACGACCAGCCCGCCCTTGCTGCGCAGGTAGTCGGCCGAGCTCTGCACCGAGACGCTGCCCGCCACGCCGCTGTAGCTGATGTTGGCCACGCGGGCGCCCTGGTCCGCCGCCCAGCTCAGGCCTTGCGCGACGGTGCTCCAGTAGGCATAGGCATTGGGGTCGGCGATGCGCACCGGCATCAGCTGCGCCTGGCCGGCGACGGCCGCGACGCCGATGCCATTGTTCACGGCCGCCGCCGCCGCGCCGGCCACCGCCGTGCCGTGGCCGTGGACATCGCTGGTGTCGGCGTTGCCGTCATAGAAATTCCAGCCCGGGACCATGCGGCCGGCCAGGTCGGGATGGCTGGCGTCGATGCCGGTGTCCAGGATCGCGATCTTGATGCCGGCGCCCTGGGCGGTGTCCCAGGCCTGCGGCGCATTGATGCGCACCAGGTGCCACTCGCTGCCCATGTAGGGATCGTTGGGCGTCATCGCGGGCGACACCCGCATGTCCAGCTCGGCCGTCTTGAGCTGCGGATGGCGGGCCAGCGTCATCGCCACCGCGGTCTCCGAGGCGTTCGGCGGCAGGTCGACGATGGCGACCTGCGTGCGGCCGATGCGACGCGCCTTGCCGCCGTGCGGGCCGAGGATCCTGGCCAGCGCCTTGTCGTCCAGGCCCGCCCGCGTCTGCACCAGCAGCCGCTGGCGCGCCCAGCCGTTGGCCGTGCCGGCCGCGGGCGGCGGCAGCTCGAGCTCCGTCTGCGGGCCGCCGGGCCGGATGCGCAGCGCCTGCGCGAGCGCGTCGAAGGCATCGGGCTTGCGCCGGCTCAGGCGCGTCAGCACGCGGCCGTCGACAGTCAGGGCGACGCAGGTGTCGCCTTCGCAGAACACCAGGGCGCTGGCCTCGTCGGTCGCCTTCCACGACGACAGGTCGAGCCGGTCGCAGAGCAGGTTGCCGATCAGCGCGTGGCGGATCTCGTCGTCGTAGCGGTACTGGCCGTTGACGCCGGCGCGGCTGAGCATCACCAGGTCGTCGATGCGCAGCTGGTCGATGCGGCGGGCGAGCGCCTCGCGCACGGCGGGGCTCAGGTCGGTATAGCGCTCCAGGCCCTGCGATGGCGACAGCTCGTTGCGCAGTTGCTCCGGACGCGCGGGCGCGCAAGGCGGCGTCGAAGCCGGCGTGGCCGCGGCGGCGGCAAGGACGAAGGATGCAAGCACGGACATGGCGGTCTCCTCCGCCCCGAGCGGCGGTCCCCGGCCTGCGGAGCCGTCCCTGCGGAGCTCGTTGTCGTCCCCCTGACGGCGGCCGGCGCGTCTGCGCGCGCACGGTCGGTCTCTCGCAGCAAGGCCCGGGCCAGCACGGCAAGTGGCGACGGCGATTGAGGTTTTTCCGCCGCCCCCGGCGGGCGGACGCGCGAGTGTCAAATCCGTCGACAGCGCCGCGGCTTCACGGCTTCACAGCCTCGTGGCCTCCCGGCCTCGCCGCCCGCGTCAGTGCGCCTGCGCGGCCAGGCGCAGCCGGCGGTGCACCGCCCGCGCCTGCGGGACCCAGCCCAGTCGCGCCCAGCGGCGCCACATCAGCAGTCCGCGGATCCATTCGTCCGCCGCATAGGCGATCCACAGGCCGACCAGGCCCAGCCCGAGCACCTCGCCCAGCAGCCAGCTGCCGCCGGCCAGCACCAGCAGCATCGAGCCCGCGCCGACCATCACCGGATACTTCGCGTCGCCGGCGGCGCGCAGGGCGTTGATGACCACTAGGTTGAAGGTCCGCCCCGGCTCCAGGATCACCGTGATCCACATCAGCACGGCCGCGCTGGCG
>NZ_VOSR01001084.1:0-546 GCF_007997345.1 Mitsuaria sp. TWR114 | reverse complement strand
CGCGGCGCTCCGGATGCTCCCAGGCCATCAGCACCTTGCCGATCGCGGTGCAGTGCAACGGCGCGCGGCGACCGATGCGCGAGTACATGCCCAGCATGTGCCGGGAGTCGACCTTGTGGACGTAGATGATCTCGCTGTCGATCAGCGTGCCCAGGTGGACCGTCTCGCCGGTGGCGTCGGCCAGCATCTGCATGTGGTGCTTGGACAGGTCGACCAGGTCCGGATACTGCAACGCCTTGGCGCCGATCTCGAAGACCTTCATCGCCAGGCCGTAGCGCTCGCTGTCGGACTCCTGGTGCACGTAGCCCAGGGTCTTCATCGTCTGCAGGAAGCGGTAGACCGTGGCCTTGGGCATGGCCAGCCGCACCGAGAGCTCCGAGATGCCGGTGTCGCTGCGTTCCGACAGGGCCTGCAGGATGGCAAAGACCTTGAGCACCGCGGCCACCGACTCGGGCTGCTGCTTGCCATCGTTCAGATCGTCATCCATGCGCAACGTGTTCCTGGAAAGGGAAGATTTCACCACAGCCGGCCGTGCCCGCGCCCGCG
>NZ_VOSR01001083.1:0-959 GCF_007997345.1 Mitsuaria sp. TWR114 | reverse complement strand
TCCAGCGCCAGCCGCGCGTCGCCTTCGCAGGCCGCGGCCAGCGACTGCGCCAGCAGCACCACCGGCGCGGACGGCAGGTCGGGCGTGGGTGGCACGCCGGACAGGTCCAGCCGCGACAGCTGGCCGGACAGGCGCGCCAGGTCTTCCGGCATCGTGCCGTCGCGGGTGAACAGCGTCGCGATCAGCGGGGCCAGGTCGGGCCGGTCGACGCGCATCGTGTCCAGCAGCACCGCGCCGGTGGGTGCGGCGCGGGACGGTGTCTCGGGCGGCGACACGGCGGCTGCGGCGGCGTCGCCGGCCTCGACCGGCCGGGCCGGCAGCGCAGCGCGCGGCGCGGTGGCGGACTCCGGCTGCGGCCGGGCCGGCGGAGCATCCAGCGGGCGGATTGCTGTGCTGGGCAGCAGCGGCGTGCGCTGTTCCTGGGAGAGCGGCGTGTCGATGGCGACACGAGAGAGGCCGAGTTGGCGCGCGATTCGAGTGGTGAAGGACATGGACTGCTCCTTCGTCCCGATCGTGGCGAGCGGTCATGACGGCCAGCCGCGCCGGGGCGAAGGACTGGCGTCGGGCGCGAAGGGGCGCCGGCGCGACGGGCGCATGCCGCCGCGGAAGGCGATGTCTTCGCTTCGCCGGACGGCGGTTCGGCGGCTGTCGACCGTCGCCCGGGTCCGGTCCCGAGAGTCAGGGGTGAATCCCCATGTCCTCGCACAGGAATCGTCCATGAGCGCCATCGATCCGATCTCTTCCCTCAACGGCAGCGGCCCGCGCCTGTCGCCGATGCAGCAGCTGTACCAGCAGCAGCTCTACGCGGACCCGCAGCCCGCATCCCCGGCCAACGTCATCGCGCCGCTCATGACCATGCTGGTCCAGCAGATCATCGCGATGCTGGTGCAGCAGCTCCTGCAGTCGCTGCAGGCCCAGCAGCAGGGGCAGCAAGGGGCAGCAGGGCATGCCCGGCGGAG
>NZ_VOSR01001082.1:0-869 GCF_007997345.1 Mitsuaria sp. TWR114 | reverse complement strand
CGGCATGGCGGTGCGCGAGATCCTGCGCTACCCGAGCGTCGAGCACGTCACGCTGGTCGAACTGGACCCGCACATGACCACGCTGTTCTCGACAATGCCGCTGCTGCGCCAGCTCAACCAGGACGCGCTGCGCAGCCCCAAGCTGGAGATCGTCAACGCCGACGCCTTCGGCTGGCTCGAGGCCTCGCAGGCGAGCTTCGACGTCATCGTCATCGACTTCCCCGACCCCAGCAACTTCGCGCTGGGCAAGCTGTACACGGCCAGCTTCTACCGGCTGGTGGACCAGCACCTCGCGGCCTCCGGCTATGCGGTGATCCAGGCGACCTCGCCGCTGGTGGCGCCGCGCGCCTACTGGACCGTGGTGACCACGGTGGAGTCGGTGGGCCTGACGGCGACGCCGTACCACGCGCATGTGCCGAGCTTCGGCGAATGGGGCTATGTGCTGGCGAGCCGCCGGCCGTGGTCCATGCCCCGGCAACTGCCGCCGGGCCTGCGCTTCCTGAGCCTGGAGAGCCTGCCCGCGCTGATGAGCTTCCCGCCGGACATGGCGCGCCCCTCGGGCCTGGAGGTGAACCGGCTGTCCAACCAGGTGCTGGTCCACGAGTTCGAACGCGAATGGGGCAAGCTGCATTGAAGCGGCGCGACCTGCTCGTGCGCGCGACGGCGGCCGCGCTGCTCCCGATGCTGTCCGCCTGCGGGCGCGATGCGCGCCCCGTCGCCGATCGCCTGGCCGAGCGGCTGGCCGGGCTGCCCGGCGGCTGGACCGGCGCGAACTGGGAACGCGGCCATCGGCTGCGCGGCGCCCTGCCCGACTGGTCGACCGCCACCGCACCGCCCCGGCGCGCGCAGGTGCTGGTGCTGGGCGCCGG
>NZ_VOSR01001081.1:0-521 GCF_007997345.1 Mitsuaria sp. TWR114 | reverse complement strand
CGGCCGTCGCGGCCGCACCGGCAGGATTCAGCAGGGTGGTGCCCGCGCGCGCGAGCGTCGAGACCAATGACGTGAGCGGGCGGTTCGGCATGGCCGTTGTCTCCATCTATGCGTGGTGGCCGAAGCATCGCGAGGCGCTCGCACGCCCGGGCAGGCGATGCGAAGCCGGCCCCTTCGGACCGAAAGGGGCGACCAGGTCGCCAACCACGCCACGACCCGCTGCAATCGCGGTCCGCCCCGCTTCGCGCATCGGCATGCCGCTTCGTGCCTGGACCGCATCGCGTTCCGTCCCGGCACTAGCCTCGTCGATGAGCATTCCAGCCGCCCGGCGCACGGTCCAGGCTTCCCGCGACCTGCGGGTTCCCGGGGCCGTCCGACGGCCTCGGTCGACGCCGCGCGGCGCCAGCGATGCGCCATTCAGCCACCAGGAGATGAACCCATGACCACGCCCCTCGACACCTCGACCCCGACCTCCGACCTGAGCGCCGCCTTGCCGGCTCATGTCGGCCCGCTGCTGGCGC
>NZ_VOSR01001080.1:0-624 GCF_007997345.1 Mitsuaria sp. TWR114 | reverse complement strand
CGCGGTGCTCGCGGTGCCGCTGCTGATCTGCCTGCGCAGCATCAGCCAGCGCAACCGCCACATGCGCCCCGTCGCGGTCTACCTGCGCGGCAGCGACCGGGCCCTGCCCGCCGCTGAGCAGCCTGCTGCGCCCGCCGCCCTTGTCGCCGCCGTCTCTATCGCCGACGCCCTTGTCGCCGGCCGCCGTCTCGGCGTCCCGCCCTCATCGACGTCGCCCGTGACTTCCCTCGACGGTGCCGCCCCGGCGGCCCGTCCCGACGCCCTTGAACAGCACCGCCCATAATCTGCCGCCGCGACGCTCCCGCGTCCGCGCCGCCGGCCTCTGGCCGCGGCGGCATGACCGTTCCTCCGCCGCACCGCCCATGCCTTTGCCGATCCGTTCCCGCCTGCTCGTGCTCGTCCTGTCCGTGATGTTGCCGGGCATCATCGCGGCGCTGTGGGTCAGTTGGCGGACCTGGAGCGACGAGCAGGAAGCCACCGTGCGCCACATGCGCGACAGCACGCGCGCGCTCTCGATGGTGGTGGACAAGGAACTGGCGCGCCGCGCCGGCATCGCGCGGGTGCTGTCGCTGTCGCAGATCCTGGACAGCGCGCCGCAGGTGCCGCCCGACGACCTGGCGATGC
>NZ_VOSR01000108.1:0-23804 GCF_007997345.1 Mitsuaria sp. TWR114 | reverse complement strand
AGCTGGAGCTGGAGCTGGAGCTGGAGCTGGCGCGGGAGCAGGTGCCGGAGGCGGAGCTGGTGCGGGACCAGGTGCCGGAGGCGGCGCTGGTGCCGGTGCCGTGGAAGGTCCGGGTGCGGGGGAGCCGGAAGTCGACGGTGTCGGGGTGGCGCTGTCGCTCCCCCCGCCGCCGCACGCCGCCAGCGTGGAAGCAACCAGGAGGCTCAACAGCGCGAATTGCGAGGACGCGCGGCCAGTGCTTGCGGACATGACGAATCAGGCGGGGAAGACGAGACGCGCGGATTCTTGCGGACACGTCGCGTTCGTCCCACCGTGGGCGTCACGATCACCGGCGCGATCGTTTCATTGCCATGGCCCCGCAGCGACATGGGCGAGGACGCCCCAACGCGGGCGAAGGCCGCGCGAAGCGGCTTGCCGTCGAGCAGCGGATGAGGCTGCTCACGCCATCAAAACGAATTGGTGATGATTTGGTTGGATCCGGCTGGCGCGGGCGCGACACGTCTCTTACGCTCTCTTGCGTCTTGCACGTGGCGCGGCCGCCTCGCCACCAGTCAGCGAGGCCTTTCGGGGCTGGTCATGCCGCTTCAGCCAGTCGAAGAACTCCCCATACCAGAGCTTCGAGTTCCGCGGCTTCATGACCCAGTGGTTCTCGTCCGGGAACCACACCAGCCGGGCGGCGATGCCCTGCGCCTTCAGCGTGTTGTAGTAGGCCAGACCCTGCGCGTCGGGCACGCGGTAGTCGAGCTGGCCGTGGATGACCAGCGTGGGCGTGTTGAAGTGCTGCGCGTAGCCGATGGGACTCTGCGACGCGACCTTGGCCGGATCCTTCCAGTAGGCCGTGCCCAGCTCCTTCGCATGCCACAGGTAGGCGTCGTTGGCGAACATCGCCGTCCAGTCGTAGCAGCCGGCATGGCAGACGTAGGCCTGGTAGCGGCCGGCCGGCACATGGCCGTTCATCCACGCGACCATGTAGCCGCCGTAGCTGCCGCCCGTGGCGAAGACCCGCTTCGGGTCGGCCCAGGGCTGCTGGAGCAGCAGGTCGGTCGCGCGCTCGACGTCCTCCAGCTCGAGCTCGCCCCAGCGGCCGGTGATCGAGTCCGCGAAGCGATTGCCGAAGCTCGACGAGCCGTGGTAGTTCACGCAGGCCACCACGTAGCCCGCCGCCGCCATCGCCTGATGGTTCCAGCGCCAGTGCCAGCTGTCGCCCATCGCGGTGTGCGGGCCGCCGTGGATCAGGTGCATCAGCGGCGCCTTGGTCTTGCGGCGCGGGTCGAATCCGGGCGGGTAGTAGAGCCACATCTGCACCGGCTCGCCGAGCGCGCCCTCGTACCAGCGCTCCTCGACCGCGCCGAAGGCCAGTGTCGACAGCGCCGCGTCGTTGAAGGACTCGATCCGGTGCAGCACCTGTTCCGCGGCATCGCCTTCCCGGTCGACGACGGACAGCCGCGGCGGGAAGCTCGCGCTGTCATGCAGGACGACCAGGGTGCCGGCCTCCAGCGCGAAGGCGCCGACATGGCCGCCCTCGCACAGCGGGAAGGCGTGCAGCGTCTTGACGTCGAAGCGGTAGAGGTGGCGGCGGCCGCGCTCCTCGGCGCAGAAGAGCACGCCCAGGTCGTCCTCGTCCCAGCGCAGCGGCGCGGCGACCTCCTGGTCCCAGTCCTCCGACAGCACCGCCCAGTGGCCATGGGTGTCCAGCACCGCCAGCTGCTGCGGCATCGTGTGCTTCAGCCCCTGGTGACAGGCGACGAACGCGATGTGGCGCCCCGCATGGCTGTACACCGGCGCGACCAGGTCCCAGGCCGGCTCATGCAGCAGCACCTGGACCCGGCCGGAGCGCACCTCGACCTCGGCCAGCGCATTGCGGTGCTCCAGCGTCTTGGGCGTGTTGGGATCGAAGCTGAAGACGATGCGGCGGCCGTCGGGCGAGATGTCGAAGCTGTCGGCATCGGGCTCGGCGCGGCTCAGTTCGTAGTCGGTGCCTTCGAAGAGGTCGCGCACCTGGCCGCTGTCGAGGTCGACGACATGCAGGTGCGGCACGCGGCCCATCGGCAGCGCATGGTCCCAGAAGCGGTAGAAGCCTTCCTCGGTGACATAGGCCGAGTCCTTGCGATCCTTCTCGGCCTGGCGGCGCTGGGCCTGCGCGGCCTGGCCCTTGAGCGTGGGATCGACCCAGGACACGAAGGCCAGGCGCCGGCCGTCCGGGAACCACTTGAAGGCCTCGACGCCGAACGGCATCTTCGTCACGCGGCGCGCCTCGCCGCCGTCGGGCGGGATCACGTACAGCTGCGGGGAATCGTCCTTGTCGCCCTGCTGGTCTCGGCGCGCGACGAAGGCGACGAGGTCGCCCTGCGGGCTCCAGCGCGGCTGGCCGTCCTTCTCGCCGGCGGAGGTCAGCGGACGCGCATCGCCACCCAGCGTGGACAGCAGCCACAGCGAGGTCGCGCCCTGGTTCTTCTCCATGTCGAAGCGCGTCACCGGCACCACGGCCTGGGCGCCGTCCGGCGACAGGCTGGGCGCGCCCAGTCGCGCCAGCGACCACAGCGCGTCGACGTCCAGGGCCTTGAGCGCCATCGTCGCGCGGGCGCGCTTCGTGGTGGCCCGCTTGGCGCGCTTGGCGGTCTCGCCCTTGGCCGTGTCTCGCTTGGCGGTGTCTTGCTTGGCGGTGGTTTTCCTGGACGTGGCCATCAGGCGCTCCGGGGCTTGTCGAGTTGCCATTGCAGGTGGTTGCGGACCGTCGGCCATTCGGCCGCGGTGATGCTGTAGACGCAGGTGTCGCGCAGCGTGCCGTCGGGCATGCGCAGGTGCGAGCGCAGGATGCCGTCGAGCTGCGCGCCCAGCCGCTCGATCGCGCGGCGGCTCTGCGTGTTCAGGCGATGGGTGCGGAACTCCACCGCGATGCAGTCCAGCTGCTCGAACGCATGCTGGAGCAGCAGCAGCTTGCACTGCGTGTTCAGCGCGCTGCGCTGGCAGGACGCGCGGGTCCAGGTGGAGCCGATCTCGACGCGGCGGTTGGCCGCATCGATGTTCATGTAGGTCGTCATGCCGGCGGCCCGGCCCTGCGCGTCGAAGACGGCGAAGGGATTCATCGTGCCGGCGTCGCGCAGGCCCAGCCGGCGCTCGATCTCGGCGGCCATGCGCTCGGGCGCCGGCACGGTCGTGTACCAGAGCTTCCACAGCGCGCCGTCGTCGGCGGCCTCGGCGAGCGCCTCGCGGTGCGCGGGCGACAGCGGCTCGAGCCGCGCGTGCGGGCCGGCCAGGGTGACCGGCGCGGTGAAGGGAGTGGATGCGGTCATGCGATCGGGCCGACCCCGCGGCCGGCGGTGGAGGGAAGGAGAGGGGCGCTCAGCCCTTGCCGCCGAGCAGCAGCCGGCGCAGCAGCCAGCGGCAGCCGCCCATGCCGGCGAGGATGGTGAGCAGGCCCAGGATCTGCGTCGTGCCCCAGCCGGGCGCGCCGATGAATTCCCAGCCCAGCGCGCGGCCGACCAGCAGGCCGATCACGCCGCCGCCCACGAAGCCCAGCGCGTCCGCCAGCGCGGCGCGCCAGGCGGCGTTGAAGTTCTGGCTCATCGCGGCGGCCTCAGCGGTTGCGGCTCTGCATGTAGACGAGCTTCTCGAACAGGGTCAGGTCCTGCTCGTTCTTCAGCAG
This sequence comes from Mitsuaria sp. TWR114, assembly GCF_007997345.1. Classification (NCBI taxonomy): domain Bacteria; kingdom Pseudomonadati; phylum Pseudomonadota; class Betaproteobacteria; order Burkholderiales; family Sphaerotilaceae; genus Roseateles; species Mitsuaria sp. TWR114. The sequence continues at coordinate 20,158 of NZ_VOSR01000108.1, read as the reverse complement.
CGCGCCCACTAGCGGCGGGATCGCGACCTTGTCGTCCTGCGTCTGCAGCGCCTCGGCCGGGATGTCCTCGGCCAGCAGCAGCTTGAGCCAGTCGATCAGTTCCGAGGTCGAGGGCTTCTTCTTCAGCCCCGGCAGCTTGCGCACGTCGTAGAAGGTCTTCAGCGCCGCCGCCAGCAGCTCCTTCTTGAGGCCGGGGAAGTGGACGTCGACGATGGCCTGCATCGTGTCGGCCTCGGGGAACTTGATGTAGTGGAAGAAGCAGCGGCGCAGGAAGGCGTCCGGCAGTTCCTTCTCGTTGTTGGACGTGATGAAGACCAGCGGCCGGTGCTTGGCGCGCACCCACTCGCGGGTCTCGTAGACGTAGAACTCCATCCGGTCGAGTTCGCGCAGCAGGTCGTTGGGGAACTCGATGTCGGCCTTGTCGATCTCGTCGATCAGCAGCGCCACCGGCGTGTCCGAGGCGAAGGCCTGCCACAGCGTGCCCTGGACGATGTAGTTGGAGATGTCGCGCACCTTGTCGTCGCCGAGCTGGCTGTCGCGCAGGCGCGAGACGGCGTCGTACTCGTACAGGCCCTGCTGGGCCTTGGTGGTGCTCTTCACATGCCACTGCAGCAGCGGCAGTCCCAGGGACTTGGCGACCTCCTCGGCCAGCAGCGTCTTGCCGGTGCCCGGTTCGCCCTTGACCAGCAGCGGCCGCTTCAAGGTGATGGCCGCGTTGACCGCCAGCATCAGATCCGGCGTAGCGACGTAGTCCTGGGAACCTTTGAATTTCATGAGGGGTTTCTCTAGCGCAGCGGTGAAAACCAGTATATAGGGCCCCCCCTATAATCGCGCCGCCCCAAATCCTCGAAGATCGGGACCATGAGAAGACAACTGCAGATCTCCCTCGCGTTGATGCTGGCCGGAAGTGCGTTTGTTGTATCCGCTCAGTCCAACGCCCCTTCGTCGCCCGCGCCGGGACAAGCGCCGGCAGCGACCCCACCCGCCGCGGCAACACCTGGCCCCCAGGCGCCGGTGCAGGCCAAGGTGGCCATGTGCATCGGCTGCCACGGCATCCCGGGTTACCAGGCCACCTTCCCCGAGGTCCACAAGGTCCCGATGATCGCGGGCCAGAACGCCAAGTACATCGCCTCCGCGCTGACCGCCTACGCCAAGGGTGACCGCAAGCATCCGACGATGCGCGGCATCGCGCTGCCGCTGGGCGACAAGGACATCGCCGAGATCTCCGAGTACTACGCCGGCCTGGCCCAGGTCGAGGCGGTGCCGGCGACGGTCGAGGCGCCCGCCGACGTGAAGAAGCTGCTCGACAAGGGCGCCTGCGCCAGCTGTCATGGCGCCAACTTCAGCAAGCCCATCGACGGCACCTATCCGAAGATCGCCGGCCAGCACGCCGACTACCTGTACGTCGCGCTCAAGTCCTACCAGATCCAGGGCAAGCCCTATCACGGCCGCAGCAACGCGGTGATGGCGGGCCAGGTCAAGCAGTTCACCCACGCGGAACTCAAGACGCTGTCCCAGTACCTGGCCAGCTTGCCGTCCGAACTCCGTACAGTCCCGCAGTCCCGGTTCCGCTGAACCGTGGCACGCTGAGGCCGGGCTCCCGGCCGCGGCGCGAAGACAATCACGAACCGCCCCGAGGGGCGGTTTTTTTCATGGTCGCCTGACTGTGCGAGCGCCGGGGAGGGCGCCATACTGTGTTGTCCTGGACGAAAACGCCAGTCATGCTGAAGAAGATTCCGACGTCGGATGTCAAGCTGGGCATGTTCCTGCAGGGGATGGAGGGCTCGTGGTTGTCCCATCCATTCTGGAAGACCAAGTTCGTCCTGACGGACGCCGAGGACCTGAAGGCCTTGAAGGCGAGCGGCGTGCCTTTCTGCTGGATCGACGCCTCGAAGGGGCTGGACGTGGCGCCCCCGGCGGCGGCCCGAAGCGCGGCGCCGGCCGCGCCCGAGGCTCCGGCGGTGGTGCAGGCCGCGCCACGGCTGGAGCTCGGGACCGCGCCGGCGTCGATGGGCGAGGAGCTCGAGCGCGCGTCGCAGGTCATGCAGCGCTCCAAGCGCGCGGTGATGAACCTGTTCGGCGAGGCCCGGCTGGGCAAGGCGATCGACGCCGAGCAATGCCTGCCCCTGGTGGCCGAGGTGACCAGTTCGGTGGAGCGCAATCCGTCGGCGCTGATCAGCCTGGCGCGGCTCAAGACCAAGGACGACTACACCTACATGCATTCGGTGGCGGTGTGCGCGCTGATGGTGTCGCTGTCCCGCCAGATGGGCCTGGACGAGGCGCAGACCCGCGAGGCCGGCCTGGCCGGGCTGCTGCACGACGTCGGCAAGATGGCGATGCCGCTGAACGTGCTGAACAAGCCGGGCGCGCTGACCGACGCCGAGTTCGCGATCATGCGCGACCACCCGACGCGCGGCCACGAGATGCTCAAGGAGGGCACCTCGGTGCCCGAGGCGGCGCTGGACGTGGCGCTGCGCCACCACGAGAAGATGGACGGCAGCGGTTACCCCGGCAAGCTCGCGGGCGAGCAGATCAGCCTGCTCTCGCGCATGGGCGCGGTGTGCGACGTCTACGACGCGATCACCTCGAACCGGCCCTACAAGAACGCCTGGGATCCGGCGTCCTCGCTGGCGCGGATGGCGCAGTGGACCGGCCACTTCGATCCGCGCGTGTTCCAGGCCTTCGTCAAGTGCGTGGGCATCTACCCGGTCGCACGCTGGTGAAGCTGCAGTCGGGCAAGCTCGCCGTGGTGCTGGAGCAGAACGCGACCGCGCTGACGGCGCCGCGGGTGCGGGCGTTCTATTCGACCAAGTCGCAGATGCCGATCCCGACGCAGGTCCTGGACCTGTCCTCGCCCGGGGCGACGGACCGCATCATCGGCCGCGAGGATCCGGCCACCTGGGGCTTCCAGAAGCTCGATGAACTCTGGCAGACGCCGGCGGGGTGAGCGGCGGCGCAGGCGCCAACGGCATGTTTCGGTGGGCGGGCCAGACTCGATTGAGTGGCGGGCTCCGAGTTTCGAGGCGAAGGTCTCCTAGTCGGGGTCATGGTCCTCCCGGACGCGCCGCTCGAAGATGCGGACCTCGCGCCGATGTCTGGCGCTGGAGGGCATCCGATGGCAGTGAGTTGGAAGGATGAAGCGGACGGCGTGGAGGACGATGTCACCGGGCCGGCGGAAGAGCGCGCGGAACCGGTGTCGCCCCTCACGCCGCCCTATGACGTGGTGTCCTACACCGGTGAGGTATCGGTTGCCGGCTATGAACGACTGAGCACCCTGGTTGAGACCGGGAAGACGCACGACGATGTGCTGCTCGTGCTCGAGACGGCCGGCGGTGACCCGGATGCTGCGTTTCGAATCGCACGGGCATTGAGCCACCACTATCGGCAGATGCATGTGCTGATCCCCCGCTATTGCAAGAGTGCGGGGACGCTGATTGCGTTGGGTGCCTCGGCGCTTTACATGGACGACAGGAGCGAACTGGGCCCGCTTGACGTTCAGGTCTTTCGTGGCGACGAGCTGGGTGTGACGAGTTCAAGCCTTGAGCAACTGACGGCGGCCAACATCCTCTTGGCCCAGTTCATGACGGCCTTCCAGGTGTCCTTGCTGGACCTGTCCGAACGTGGCCTCTCCACACGCGTGGCGTCCGAGATTGCCGCGGACATCGCGGCGAAGCTGCTGCGGCCAATGGCGGAGCAGGTGAACCCGCAACGATTGGCCGAGATGCATCGTGCAATGACGATCGCGCATGCCTATGGCCGGCGTCTTGCAGAACGAGGGCGCAACGTCGAGCCGGGCGGTCTGGCCGAGCTGGTTGCTGGCTATCCGTCCCACTCCTTTGTCATCGATCGGAAAGAGGCGCGGCGACTGCTGCGCAACGTCTGGCCCGTGGACGAGGGACTTCGGGCCATCGTGGACCGATGCCGCACTCGCCCACTTGACGACCACGACGGTGGCCCCGTCGTCTCGGTTCATGGTTTCCCATTTGCATTCGAGGGGTGCATCCATGTATGAACGACTCAATCCACTTGATCTGCTGATCCACAGCAAGCGGGAAATGCTCAAACAGATCCTCACCTTGTATCCCGGCCTTTTCGACCTGGATCGCAAGCCGGGGTCGCCGCTCGCCGCGCGGCGGCAGGAGGAGCGGTGGGCCTCATATTCGCAGGAAGGGGCCAGCCCCTGGAGTGCGCGACGCGCTGTTGCGGCAATCCGAGAACCGTCCGGAAAGACCCCGACCACCCGCTGACCCCGGCCTGCCTACACTCGGCCGACATTCACAGAGTCGTCGGGAGACCGGGATGACGCGCATGCTCATGCTGCTGGCGCTGTGCGCCGGCGTGGTCGGTGGGGCGGTCGGCGCGGCGTCGACCGCCGCGGCGCAGACGCTGCGCTGGGCCAGCCAGGGCGATGCCCAGACCATGGACCCGCACTCGCAGAACGAGAGCCTGACCAACGGCATGAACTCGCAGGTCTATGAGCGCCTCACCGCCCGCGACCGGCAGCTCAACATCGTGCCGGGTCTTGCCACCGAATGGACGCAGATCGGCCCGCTCGTCTGGCGCTTCAAGCTGCGGCCCAACGTCCGGTTCCACGATGGCTCGGCCTTCACCGCGGACGACGTCGTCTTCTCCCTGCAGCGCGCCAAGGCGCCGACCTCCCAGGTCGCGGTCTACGCCAACGCCGTGGGCACCGCCCGCAAGATCGACGAGCTCACCGTCGAGATCACCCAGCCGCGCTTCAATCCGATCTTCCTGCAGCACCTGGACCTGCTGTTCATCATGAGCAAGTCCTGGAGCGAGCAGCACAAGGTCACGCGCCCGCTCAGCTTCAAGGACAACGAGGAAAGCCACGCCAGCTTCAACGCCAACGGCACCGGCCCCTTCATGCTGGTGCGCCGTCAGCCCGGCATCCGCACCGTCTACAAGCGCAACCCGAACTGGTGGGGCCGCTTCGAGGGCAATGTGCAGGAGGTCCAGTTCACGCCGATCTCCAACGACGCGACGCGGCTGGCCGCGCTGGTGTCGGGCGAGATCGACCTGCTGCTGGACCCCGCGCCGCGCGACGTCCCGCGGCTGCGCGCCACGCCCGGCGTGCAGGTGCTGGAGGGGCTCGAGAACCGCCTCGTCTTCATCGGCATGGACCAGGCGCGCGACACACTGGTGTACGGCCGCGCGCCGGGCGGCAAAAACCCGTTCCAGGACCTGCGCGTGCGCCGCGCGATGTACCAGGCCATCGACATCGAAGCCATCCACAAGCGCCTGATGAACGGGCTGTCGCAACCCACCGGCGGCCTCACGCCGTCACCGCTGGGCGCCTATGACGACCCGGCGCTCGAGACGCGCCTGCCGTTCGATCTCGCCGCCGCGCGCAAGGGCATGGCCGACGCCGGCTATCCCGACGGTTTCGAGGTCACGCTGGACTGCCCCAACAACCGCTACGTCAACGACGAGGGCATCTGCCTGGCGCTCGCCTCGATGTGGGCGCAGATCAAGCTCAAGGTGAAGGTCAACGCGATGCCGCGGGTGCTCTATTTCCCCAAGCTGGAGCGCTACGAGACCAGCCTCTACCTGATGGGCTGGGGCGGCGCGATCACCGATGCCGAGACCATCCTGACGCCGGTCTACCGCAGTGACGACAAGGCCTCCGGCGCCGGCTTCTACAACTACGGCCGCTCGCGGAATCCGAAGTTCGACCAGCTCGCGGCCGCGTCCTCGGCCGAGGCCGATCCGGTCAAGCGCGAGGCGCTCATCAAGGCGGCGCTGCAGGAGTACCGCGAGCAGCTGCACGTGCTGCCGCTGCATCGCCAGGCCGCGCCCTGGGCGCTGCGCCAGGGCGTGAAGGCGGTGCATCGCGCCGACAACTGGCTGGACTACGCCTGGATCACGGTGCCGAAGTGAGCCTTGCCCAGCGGCGCGGCGTCGATGGCGCGGATGCGCCTAACATCCGCCGCCTGCCTCCTGCGCCGTCATGACCGCGACCTTCGATCCCTCATTCCCGTCGACCTCCTCTTCGCCGAGCCCGGCCAGCCCGGCTTCGTTCGCGACGACGGCCGCCCCGGCCCAGCGGCAGTGGCTGGCCCGCCTGGGCGCCGACTACCGCCTCGAGCGAGGACGTTGCGTCGTCAGCCATGAGCACGATGGGCCGCTGCGCCTGCTCAAGAGCCTCTACCCGGAAGGCGACACGATCTGCCACAGCGTGCTCGTCCATCCGCCCAGCGGGCTGGTCGGCGGCGACACCCTGGACATCGCGGTGACGGTCGGCGAGGGCGCCCATGCGCTGGTGACCACGCCCGGCGCCACGCGCTTCTACCGCAGCCCGGACGGCGCGCCTGCCGCGCAGCGTGTGCGGGCGACGCTGGGCGTGGGCGCGCGCCTGGAATGGCTGCCGCTCGAGGCGATCGCCTACCCCGGCTGCGAAGCGGTCAACGAGGCGCGCTTCACGCTGGCGCCGACGGCCGAATTGCTGGCCTGGGACATCACCGCGCTCGGGCTGCCCGGCGCAGGGCAGCCGTTCTCGAGTGGCCGCTTCCTGCAGCACCTGGAGATCCCCGGCGTCTGGCTGGAGCGCGGCCGGCTGGACGCGGTCGACGCGCTGCTGATGGACGGCGAGCTCGGCCTGGCCGGGCAGCGTTGCCTGGGCACCCTGGTCTTCGCCAGCGGCGCCGCGCTGGATCGCGATCGCCGTGAACGCGCGCTGGACGCGGTGCGCGCGTTGATCGACGCCGATCCGCTGCGCGCGAGCGCCGGCGCGACCGCCGCGCAGGACGGCGTGCTGGTGGTGCGGGCGCTGGGACCGGTGGTCGAGCCGGTCGCGCTGCTGCTGCGGCGTTGCTGGGCCGCCTGGCGTCACGCCTTGTGGGACCTGGACGGCACCACGCCCCGCTTGTGGGCGATGTAGGCGGGCCCTCGCCGCGCGGGCCACATCCCTCGGAGAGGGGACGGCGATTCATGTCGGTGTGGCAACGATGTCTCAGACAGGTAGCCAGCGCCCCGGCGCTGCGCTTAGCATGGCCGCTCCACGTCCGGTCTCCAGGGGAGGTGATCGCATGGCTTCACGTACCGCTTCGTGCAGTTGCGGCCAATTGAAGATCGTGGTGCAGGGAGAGCCGTTGGGAACCGGCCTCTGCCACTGCCTGGCGTGCCAGCGCCGCACGGGCAGTGTCTTCGCGGCGCTGGCGGCCTTTGCCGAACCCTATGAGGTCATCGGCATCGCGACCGAATTCGTGCGTGCCGGCGACCAGGGCGCCCGATTCCGATTCCATTTCTGCCCGGTGTGCGGCAGCACCGTCTTCCATACGGAGGAGGGGGTCGAGGGATCGGTCGGCGTGGCGGTGGGGGGATTCGGGGATCCGGAGTTCCCGCCGCCGCAGGACTCGGTCTACACCTGCCGCATGCATGGCTGGGTCCGGCTGCCGCAGGACGTCCGGGCCTACGACCGCGATCCGATGTAGCGCCGCGGCGTTGACCGCATCGATCCCGGGCACCACGCCTCGCCATGACTCTTCGGCGAGGCGCCCGGGCCGATGGGGCGGGACTCAACGGCAGGTAGCGGCTTCCGGCGGCTTCCGGCGGCTTCAGGCGGCTTCAGGCGGCGTCAAGCAGCCTCAGGCGGCCAGGCGCAGGTCGGGACGGACGACACGTGCCTCCGCCACGGGGCGCAGCGGCTGCGCCAGCCGCAGCAGGTGGCCCGGTTCGCTCAGGAAGCGCATGCGCTCGGCGTTGCTCATCGCGTCGAGGGCGCCAGGCTGCGTGCTCAACTGCTCCAGGCGCTGGCGACGCACCTGCGCGCGCATGCCCTGGCCCACGTCGCGGCGGCCCATCGCCTCGGCCGCCAGTGCGGTCAGGCGGCGGCTGGCGAGCAGGTCCGCGAAGCCGGGAAGGTGGCGCTCCTGGCGGCCATAGGCCCAGGCGTTGCGCAGCACGGTCGGGGTCTGGCTCTCTTCAGGGATCAGCAGCAGGCCGGCGCGGCGCATGCGCTCGCCCAGGCGGGCGCGGCTGGACAGCACGGTGATCGGCGCGGCCAGCAGCAGCGGCAGCGCGATCTGCCAGTAGCCCATCTGCGTGGTGCCGACGGTGCGCAGCACCATCACCGCGCCCAGCCAGGCCAGGCCGAAGAACACCAGCGGCCGCGGATCGACCTTGCCGGCGAGCTTGCCCGCGATCGGCGCAGCCGCCACCGCCAGCACGCCGGACCAGGCCGTCGCCAGGCCCGCCCAGGTCGAGGTGTAGCCCATGTAGCTCTGCAGCCAGAGCGGCGTCAGCACGTTGGCGCCGAACATCGCGCCGAAGCCCAGCGCGATCGTCAGCACGCCGACGGCGAAGCCGCGATGCCGGAACACCCGCAGGTCCACGATCGGATAGGGCTCGGTGAGCTCCCAGATCAGGAAGGCGACGAAGCCGATCGCCGCCACCACGGCCAGCGCGATGATCTCGGTCGACTCGAACCAGTCCTTCTCCTTGCCCAGGTCCAGCATCAGCTGCAGCGCGCCGACGAAGACGATCAGCAGCACCAGCCCGACGCGATCGATCGGCTGGCGCTCCAGCGGCGTCTCATAGCGGCGCAGCATGCGCCAGGCCAGCGGCGCGACGACCAGCGCGATCGGCACGTTGATGAAGAAGATCAGCGGCCACGAGAACGCGTCGCAGAGCCAGCCGCCCAGGATCGGCCCGAGGATGGGCGCCACCAGCGTCGTCATGGCCCACAGCGCCATCGCGCCGCCGGCCTTCTCCTTCGGGAAGATGCGCAGCAGCAGCGTCTGCGACAGCGGCATCAGCGAGCCGCCCGACAGGCCCTGCAGCACCCGGCCGGTGACCAGCAGGCCCAGCGTCGGCGACAGGCCGCACAGCGCCGAGCACAGCCCGAACAGCACCATCGCCGTGGCGAAGACCCGCACCGCGCCGAAGCGGCCGGCGATCCAGCCGGTCAGCGGCACGATGCAGGCCTCGGCCACCGCGTAGGAGGTGATGACCCAGGTGCCCTGGCTCGAGCTGATGCCCAGGCTGCCGGCGATATCGGGCACGGAGACGTTGGCGATCGTCATGTCCAGCACCGCGATGAAGTTCGCGGCGGCCAGCACGATGGCGGCGAGCCACAGCTGCCCGCCCTCGAGCGGGCGCTGGTCGTCGGGGATGGCGGCGTTCATGGCGCGGTTCCTGGTCGGGCGCTCATTGGGCGCTCGTGTTGGCGCGGGCCTCGGCGCGCTGACCGCCGCGGGCTTCGGCGCGCGTGTCGACCGTGGCCGTCATCGACAGGCCCACCTGCAGCGGGCGCTGCGCGAGCTCCTTCGGATCCAGCGCGATGCGCACGGGCACGCGCTGCACGACCTTGATCCAGTTGCCGGTCGCGTTCTGCGCCGGGATCGCAGCGAAGGCCGAGCCGGTGCCGCCGGACAGGCCCTGCACGGTGCCGTGGTACACGACCGAGCGGCCATAGAGATCGGATTCGACCTCCACCGGCTGGCCGATGCGGACCTTGTCAAGCTGGCCTTCCTTGAAGTTGGCGTCGACGTGGACCTGGCCCATCGGGACGATAGCCAGCAAGGGCGTGCCGGCGGCGACCTGCTGGCCCAGCTGCACCGCGCGCCGGGCGACGACGCCATCCACCGGGGCGCGCACGACCACGCGTTCCAGGTTCACGCGCGCCTGGTCGCGCTTGGCGCGGGCCAGGACGACCTCGGGGTTGGCGGCCTCGGTGGTGTCGGCGATCAGCGTGGCGTTGGTCTCGCGCTGGCCGAGCGCTGCCGCACGGTTGGCGTTGGTCTGGGCCGCGGCCGCCTTGGCCGCGGCCAGCGCGGCGGTGGCGGTCTGGAAGGCGTTGCGGGCGCGGGTCACCTCGTCCGCTGAGACCGAGCCCGAATCCGACAGCGCTTCGCGGCGCTCCAGGTCGACCTTGGCGCGCTCGAGGTCGGACGCGGCCGACGCGAGCTGGGCTTCGGCGCGGAGGCGGTCGGAATCGCGCGCGATCACCTGCGCCGCCAGGCTGGTGTCGTTGGCGACATAGCCGCGCACGCGCCGCTGGGCGCGGCCGAGCTCGGCCTCGGCCTGCTCCAGCGCGAGCCGGGCGTCGGTGTCGTCCAGCACGACCAGCACGTCGCCGCGGCGCACGGCCTGCGTGTCGGAGACGCGGACCTCGCGGACGATGCCGCCGACGAAGGGCGTCACCTGCGCCATTTCGGCGGCCGTATAGGCGTTCTCGGTGCTGACGTAGCGCGACGCGAAGAAGTGCTCGTAAGCGAAGACGCCCACCGCTGCGGCAACGACGGTCAGCGCGAGCAGCGTGAACAGCTTCTTGCGCGCCTCGGGGCGGGCCGGCGCCGCCGGCGCGTCGTGGGCGGGATCGGCGGTATGCAGGGGCGGCTTGGCGGACGGCGTGGCCGCAGCGCGCGGCGAGATGGCTTCGGACATGGCGGGACTCGCTTTCTCTCTAAGGTTTCATTGATGGTTTGCTCGGTCGTTTTCCCGACACAACTTCCGCGTCAGCTGCGGAAGCCGCCTCCCAATGCGCGTTGGAGCGCGACATCGAGCGTGAAGGCACGCGAGCGCAGGTCGGTCTGCGTGCGCAGGTTGGTCAGCCAGGCGTCTTCGGCGGTCAGCACCTCCAGGTAGGTCGACAGACCGCCGGCGTAGCGCCGCTGCTGGATCTGCCAGGCCTCGCGCGCGGCCTCGACGCCGGCATCGGTGCTCGCCAGCTCGCCGCCGAGGGCGCGCTCGCTGGCGGCGATGTCGGCCACTTCCTGCAGCGCCTGCACGACCGCCTGGTCGTAGCTGGCGACGGCCGCGTCGGCGTCGGCCCGGACGCCGCGCAGCTGCCCGCGCAGCCGACCGCCGTCGAAGATCGGCAGCGAGATCGCCGGACCGATGCTGCCGGTGAAGGCGCCGCCGTCGGTCAGCTTCGACAGGCCCAGCGACTGCATGCCGGCGAAGGCCGTCAGGTTGACGTCCGGATAGAACGCCGCCTTGGCCGAATCGACGCGGCCGAGTGCGGCCTCGACGCGCAGCCGCGCGGCGACGATGTCCGGGCGGCGGCCCAGCAACTGGGCGGGAAGCTGCTCCGGCAGGCCGAAGTCGCGGGCCACGTCCAGCTGCGGGCGGCTGAGCGCCAGCCCACGGTCGGGGCCCGCGCCGGTGAGCGCCGCCAGGCGATGCCGCTGCAGCTGGAGCTGCTCGCGGGCCGATTGCAGGTCGGCGTCGGCCATGGCGCGGCGGGCCTCGACCTGGCGCACGCCGCCCAGCGTCTCCAGGCCGTTCTGGCGGCGCATGCGCAGCAGCTCGACCGTCTTGTCACGCACGGCCAGTGCCGCCTCGGCGGTGTCCTGCAGCGCCCACAGGCGGGCGAACTCGGCATAGGCCGACGCGATCGAGGCGGCCAGCATCAGCCGCGCCTGCGCGGCATCGGCGCGGGCGGCCTCGGCGTCGGACAGCGCCGCCGCCAGCGCGGCGCGGTTGCGGCCCCAGAAGTCCAGGTCCCAGGAGAAGTCCAGCGTCGCGCGGCCGTAGTCCTTCCAGCCGTCGGGCGTCGCGGCGCGGGGCGTCAGGTACTCGTAGCTCTGCTTCTGCTCGCTGATCGACGCGTTGGCCTTGAGCTGCGGCCGGTTGGCGGCGCGGGAGGTCTGCACCACCGATTCGGCACGCGCCAGTCGGGCCTGGGCGGTCGCGATCGACGGAGATCCGGCCAGCGCCTCATCGACGAGCTGATCGAGTTGCGCGTCGCCATAGGCGCGCCACCAGGCGTCGGTGGGCCAGTCAGCGCGGGCGGCTGCCAGCGACTGCGTCGCGGCGTAGCCGTCGACGGGACGGGGCGTCGCCAGCGGCGGGGTCTCGGGCAGGGCCGCGCAGGCGGCCAGGGCGGCCGCGACGGCCGGAACCAGCGCGAGGCGGGCGAAGCGGCGTGGGCGGGTGGACATCGTCTTTTCTCCAGTCGTTGCGGCCGGCGCGGGAGCGCATCGGCCATGGACTGAAGCGTAGGGACGAGGGTCCGGGAAGTCGTTCGGGAACGGTCGGGGAACGGTCCGGGAATGGTCGGGATCGGGCGCCGGGCGGTCAGAACGACGGGTACGGGCGGCGCCTGGTCGATGCCCGGCCGATGTCTGGCCAATACGTGCCCGTTGCCTGACCGATGCCTGGCCGGCGCCGCGCGTCAGGCGCCGGCGGCCAGCAGCGCGTCCACGCGCGCCAGCACCGGCCAGGGCGTCGTGTCGTGCCAGCGGGCGCGCAGCGCGCGTAGGTCGACCAGTTCGGCCGGCGAGGCGCCTGGCAGCTCGCACAGCGCCAGGCGCGCGATGAGTTCCGCCGTCAGTGCGCCCTGCTCCGCCGCCAGGCGCTCGGAGGTCCCGGCCGCCTCCCGCGCGGCGGTGAGGTCACCTTCGCGCTCGGCCAGGGTGGCGCGGGCCGCCCACAGGTCGGGGAGATGCAGGGTCTCGCCCAGCCGTTCGGCCATCGCGAAGCCATCGTCCAGATGACGCCGCGCCGCGGCCAGGTCGTTGCTGGCGAGCGCGGCGTCCACCGCCATCCACCGCAATCCGGACGCCTCGAACCAGGCGCCCGTCGCCGCGTGGGCGGCGCAGCCGGCCTCCACGTCGGACAGCCCGGCGGCATCGCCGGTCCGCGCACGCGCCCAGCCCAGCATGGCGCGGCTCGGACCCTCGCCCTGTCCCAGCTGATGCTCCCGCACCAGTTCGCGCATCCGTTGCGTCCGGGCGAGCACCTGCTGCGCGCGGCCGAAGCGCACGTCGACGATGCTCGCGCAGCGCGCCGCGAAGCCCCGCATCACCGGCACGCCGATCTCGGCGGCCCGCGCGGCGCCCGCCTCGGCCCATTGCCGGGCGAGCTCGACAGCGCCCGTGTAGGCATGCACGACCGCACCGACGCCCCAGGCCAGCGCGGAGGGGTCATGCATCACCGTCACGGGCAGGCGCGGATGGCCGAGCGCTTCGGTCAACGCGCGGGCCCGCAGCACCAACGGCATCGCCTCCCTGATCCGGCCGCGCTGCAGCAGCGTCACGGCCAGGGACACGGCGCCGGCGGCGCGCAGCAGGTCGTCGTCGAAGGCATCGGCCGCGGCGCACAGCCGCAGCGCGATGGCCTCGGCCTGCAGGTATTCGCCGGACGCGGTGAACATCCAGACCAGGCCGGTCATCACCCAGGCGCGCGGGCGGGTCGGCGGGAGCAGCTCGCACAGCGTCGCGCAGCGGAGATAGGCGGCTCGGCCTTCCGGCGTCGTCACGCCCGTGGACTGGGCGAGCGCGGCGCCGCGCAGTTGCTGGAGCGCGAGTTCCGCCTCGCAGCGGGCCTCGCCTTCGGGCGCGCGGTCGAGCAGGGTCAGGCCGCGCGTGACCAGCAACAGCGTCTCGTGCGGCGCGAAGCGCCCGAGCGCGCGTTCGCCGGCCGCCGCGTAGGCGCGCATGGCGGCCAGCGCATCGAGACCGCGCTCATGGTGCAGCGCGAGCGCGGCGGCGACCGCGTCGATGCGATCGGCGCGCCATTGCTCGAGCGCGGCCGCGGCGCGCCGGTGCAGCGACACGCGCGCCGACGGCGCGATGCGTTGATAGAGCGCCTGCCGGTACAGCGCATGACGGAAGGTGAATCTCGCCTCCAGCGTGCCATCGGCCAGCGGCTCCAGCGCGGCCGGCGCCAGCCAGGCCTGGCGGCGCGCGAGTTCATCGCAGTCCGCCGCGACGGTGGCGGCATCGCTGCCCAGCATGTGAGCCACGATCGAGCAGGCGAACTCAACGCCGCAGACGGCGGCGGCTTCCAGCAGCGCGGCGGCGTCCGGCGCCAAGCGGGCACGCTGGCGCTCGATGACGCCGGCCAGCGAATCGGGCACCGCCCAGTCGTCGTGCGAGCCGGCGTCGCCTGAGGTCGTGGCCGTGGACAGCTCGTCGACCGCGTTGGCGACGAACAGCGGCAAGCCGTCGGTCTGGCGGTGCAGGCGGCGGACATGCGCCTCGTCGGCGGCCAGGCCAGGCCGGTGCCGCGCGAGGTAGGCAGCGAGCTCGGCCTCGCTGAAGGGATCGAGCAGCAGTTCCTCGCACAGCCGGCGGGCGCGCAGTTCGTGGCGCAGGCCGTTGAGCGGATGGTCGTTGGCGACGAGTTCCGGCGTGCGGTAGGTGACGATCCACATCAGGCGCGCCGGTGGGCGGCGGCGCGCGACGTGGTCGATCAGACGCACGGTGGCCTCGTCGCACCAGTGCAGGTCCTCGGTGACGAGCAGCAGCGGCCGAACGGCGGTGAGCTGCTCCACCAGCTCCGAAAACTCGCGGAGCATGCGGTCCTGCGTGGCGCTGGCGAGGCCGGCCTGCAGCCGTTCCTGTTCCTCGCGGTCGATGAGCCAGGGCAGCTGCAGCAGCCAGGTCGGCGCGACGCGGCGCAGTTGCGTGACGAGCGACGCATCCGTGCGCGCCAGACCGGCGAGCGCGTCCAGCACCGGCAGGTAGGGCTCGCCCTCGCCGACCTGCTCGATGCACTGGCCGTGGGCGGTGGCGGCGTCGCCGAGCGACGCGACGAAGGCGTCGATCATCGCGGTCTTGCCAATGCCGGCCTCGCCGGCAACGCAGCACAGCTGGCGCTGGCCGCCCGAGGCGCGCGACCAGGCGGCGCGCAGGCGGGCGAGTTCAGGCTCGCGGCCGATGAGCCCACGGGGCTCGTTGAGCGCGGTGGCCGTGCCCTCGATCGATCCGATGAACCGGTAGCCGCGCCGCGAGGCGGTCTCGACCCAGCGCGGATGCTTCGCGTCATCGCCGAGCGCGGCGCGCAGTTCGCTGATCGTGGTCTTGAGCACGGATTCGCTCACGTGGCGATGGCCCCAGACGCTGTCGAGCAGCGCGTCCTTGGTCACCAGCGTGCCGGCATGGCGCAGCAGTTCCGTGAGCACGCCAAAGGCCTTGGGCGCCAGAGCGATCGCCTGTCCCTCGGCCAAGAGCCGCGCATTCGCCTCGTCGAAGGCGAACGGACCGAAGCGCAACGACAGGGGAACTGAGGGATCGTCCATGGCGGCGAGGATTATCTGCCTCGGCCAAGACTTGCGAACGATCAACTCGATATGCAGCCGTGAGGTGAAGAGCACGACGCCCGACTCGCCCTCGCGGCCTGACTCGCGGAACTCGCCTGTCTGAAAGCAAGAAGCCCGCTGGCTTTCACCGGCGGGCTTCGTTCCTTCAGGTTGGCTGATCAGGCGTGCGGACCGTCGATCGACTTCTGCGCTGCGTGCGGGACTTGGGGGACCGGCGCGCCGTTGCCCTGCCCCAGCATGCCGGCCAGCGACTGCGCCACGCCGGTGATGCCTTCGTTGGACAGCCCGGCGTCCTTCATCACCGCATCGACGATGGGCTTGGCGATCTGGTACTGCAGCGCCGAGTTCATCACCTGCTCCGGGAAGGTCGCGCCGACGCCCGCACCGGAGCCGCCCGCACTGCCCTGCCCGTTCGTCGCGCCGCCATCGTTGCTCGCGCCCGGCATGCCGTTGACCTGGAAGATGCGGATCGAATCGATCTTCTCCATCGGACGCACTGCCTGCTCCAGGATGTTGGGCAGCTGCTGCAGCAGCATCGTGCGGACCTGCAGGTCGATCTGCGCGGCGGACAGCGTGTTCAGCGCCTCGTTGATCGCCCGGCGGCCTTCGGCTTCCGCCAGCGCCGCGGCTTGCTTGGCCTGGGCCTCGATGGTCAGCGCCTCGGCGCGGTCCATCGCCGCCTCCTTCTCCGCCGACGCCGACACCCGCACGGCGATCGCCAACTGCTCGGCTTCCTTCGAGGCCTCGATCAGCTGGATGCTCTTCTCGCGTTCGGCGACCGCCACCTGCCGCGCCGTGTTCACCAGTTCTTCGGCCTTGACCGCGTCCGCGCGGGCCATGTTGGCGGCCGCGTCGGCATCGGACTGCTCGCGCGACTTCGTCGCGATCGCGATCTGCGTGTCCTGGCGAGCGATCTCGACCTGCTTGCGCTGTTCGGCGCGTTGCATCTCGGTCTTGCGCTCGAGTTCGATCTCGCGGGTCTGCACGACCAGGTTCTTCTCGATCTCCGCCGACTTGATCTCGCGATCCGCCTCGATGCGCTTCTGGCTGACCTGGCGCTCGGCCTCGATCTTCGCCGCCTCGGCCTGGCGGGTGCGCTCGGCCTGCTGCGACGCGATCAACGCGACCTGCTCGGCCCGGGTGATCTCGATCTCGCGCTGCTGGGACAGCGTCGCGAACTCCTGGTCCTTCTCGATGTTGAGCTTCTGCCGCGTCGCATCCAGGTTCTTGGTCCGGACCTGCACCTCGGTGTCCTGCTCCACGTCGTTGCGCTGCTTGCGGCGCGCCTCGGTCTGCTCGGTCAGCCGCGTCAGGCCTTCGGCATCGAAGGCGTTGTTCGGGTTGAAGAACTGCTTGTCCGTCTGGTCCAGGCTGGTCAGCGACACCGATTCCAGTTCGAGGCCGTTCTTCTCGAGGTCCTCCGCGACGGCGTTCTGCACCGCCTGGACGAAGTCGCGGCGCTTGTCCTGCAGCTCCTGGATGGACATCGTGGCGGCCGTCGCGCGCAGCGAGTCGACGAACTTGTCCTCCACCAGCGCCTTGAGCTCGTCCGGGCTCATCGTGCGGGCGCCCAGCGTCTGCGCGGCGATGCTGACCGCCTCCTCGGTCTGCTTGACCCGCACGAAGAAGGCCGCGGTCACGTCGACGCGCATGCGGTCGCGGGTGATCAGGCTCTCGCGCTCGCGGCGCTGCACCTCGAGCTTGAGCGTGTTCATGTTGACCAGCACCCGCTCATGGAACACCGGCAGCACGATCGCGCCGCCGTCCATGATGACCTTCTGGCCACCCAGGCCGGTGCGGACGAAGGCGGTCTCCTTCGTCGAACGCTTGTACAGGCGCGCGAAGACGAAGCCGATGGTCAGTAGCGCGACCAGGGCGATGCCCGCGATGGTCAGCAGCTCGATCAGATTGCTCATGGACTGGTTACTCCCTCAAGAAACTTGGAATCCGTGTTGGTATGGAAATCGGCGGCGGCAGCAGCGACGAACACCGCAGCGGTACGACGCGCCTTCCGTGGCGCCGCGCTACATCAAGGTTGGATGCGGATTGGCGATGCAGCGGTAGAAGGCGCCGGCCTTGCTGACGATCAGCACCTGCGCCCCCTCCTGGAAGACCTCGTCATCCACATCGGGCTCGACCATCAGGTAGTGCGAGCGACCGTGGACGTCCTTGACCCGCGCCTGCGCCGCGAGCCCGCGCCGGGCCGAACCGGTCACGACGACCCCGACGCGGCCCACCAGGCTCTGCTCGCTGACGGCGCTGGTCTCGTCCTGCGGAATGATGTGCGCGATCAACGCGCCCAGGCCTCTCACCGTCGCCAGCCCCGCCGGCACCGCCGCGAGGCCGGCCACCGCGGCGGGCAAGTAGCCGCCGAAGAGGCCGTTCATCACGACCTGCAGGCTGTAGCCGAAGACGGTGTAGCCGGTCAGGAACAGCAGCAGCAGGACCAGCGCCGGGACCTTGCCCAGGTGCAGCCAGCCCAGCACGCGGTCCAGGCCGGAGTCGCCGTCGACCTCGGGCAGCCAGTCGTCGATCAGGTTGCTGGGGCTGAGCGAGATCAACATGCCGGCGCCCTCGACCACCGCGATGCCGACGATCAGCGCGAAGCCGATCCCGAACGGCAGGTTCTCCTGCGCGGTGAACAGGCTCATGACTTGGCGGCCTTCAGCTGCGCCATGCGCTCGGCGATCTTGTTGTCGCGGACCAGGTCATCGAGCTCCTTGAGCTGCGCGGCCTGTTGCAGGCTGTTCTGACGAGCGGTGCCGGAGAGACCGGTCTGGCGCTCGTAGACGCGGTCGAAGGCGTCGGTGACCTTGCCGATGCGGTGGGCCGCGCTGCCGGCACCGGTGGGTGCCGTCGCGGTCGCGGCGGCGGCGCGGCTCTTGCGGAACTCGGCCAGCGCGTCCTGCATCTCGCGCTTCTTCGCGAGCAGCGCGGCGACGAAGCCGGTCAGCTCGCTTTCCTGGCGCGCGTGCTCGGCCAGCGTGGTCTCGAGCACCGGCAGCTGGGCCTCGATGTCGAGCTGGCGGGCCACGGCGGCGCGGGCCAGGTCCTCGCGGCCGGCGCTCATCGCCTCGTCGATCTGCGACGACAGGGTCGCGTGCAGCTGGTTCAGGTTGGCGTGCTGGCGCTGCGACAGGTGGCGGTTGGCCGACACGGTGCCCAGCTCATGACGCACTTCGTCGATGACGGCGTCGGCCTCGCGGAGGGACTGCTCCATCGTCGCCTCGGGCGCCTGATCCTCGATGCGGTCGAGGAGCGCGTGCACGCTGCCGGCGATCACGCGGCCGACGCGGGTCTTCAGGGAGTCGGTCATCTCAGGATCCTTTCGAGGACGAAGTGGCTTGCAGGGGATGGGCGAGGTCCAGGGTCGGCCCGAGGTGACGTCTCACGACCTGCGGGTCGTAGGCCGCGGCGGTGAGCGGCGTGCCCTGGCGCAGCAGGGTCTCGCACAGGGTGGCGGCGCGACGCACCAGCGCCTCCTCGAACTTGCGGGCGTCGTCGGCGTCGGCCGGGGCCTGGCTGATGGCCAACGCCAGGGCCGCGACGAAGTGGTCCAGCAAGAGGCTGACGACCTCGGAGTGGTGGCCGGTCTCGCTCTCGATCCGGACCAGCGCCTCGCGCAGCCGCGCGGTGAGGTCGCGGGTCCAGGCATGGGCGGCGACGTAGTCGAAGGCGCCGTCGTGCTGGCGCTTGAGCTGGCCGAGCAGCACGCGCAGCTTGTCGCTGTTGGTCGTCGCCCCTTCGACCTGCAGTTGGGCGAGCCAGAGGTACAGGTCGCTGGGAATGCGGGCCGACAAGGGCTCCATGGTGGGCGGCGGGCTGCTCGCGTTCATGACGATGAGGCTTGAAACCGTTGGGACCGGCCCAGTGTATTCATTCGAATTCATCCGTCAACAGGCGAATGCATTCGAATTTCCGGCGCCTCATGCAGGTTTTGCCGCGTCCTGGGCGCGCTCACGAGGGCGGAGTGGACCGGTCCGTGGCGTCGGCGTCAATCGCTTTCCCCCATTGGTGGGAGACGTCGAACCTCAGCGCCCGGACCGATAGCCTCGCGCGGCCAGCCAGGAGAGCACGGCCACGACGGCGAGCGCGCCGGCGTCCAGCAGATACAGGCCGACGCCGGGAGCTTCCCGCCGCGCTGCCTGGACCGCCTGGCCGAAGTTGTCCGGCCCGATGCCATAGGCTTCCACGAGCGCCATCGCCGTGATCCAGGTCGCCGCCGCGCCGACCGCCAGGGCGAGCACGGTGGCGACGTTGGCCAGGAAGTAGCCCTTCTTCCGAGTGGGAGCGAGCGGCGCCTGCCCCTCGCCCGCGCGTGCCGCCGCGACGGCTGCTGAATCCGCATGCATGTTCAATCCTCCTTGATGGTAGAGGCGTTGTATGCGGCGCGCTCAGGGACGGGGACGGGCGTGTCCTGAACTGCGGATGGGGCCGTTGAACGGGCCGGTGCCGCGGGCGGACGGCGACCCGGCGCAGGGCCGCGCCCCCCGCATTCCTGCGGTCCCGCGTTCCGACTCAGCGGTCGCCACGCGGGCGATATTGGCGAGCCAGGCGTCGAGGCTCGTCGCGCCGAGTTGCGCGTCCGCGCCCGCGACCAGCGAGGCGTCGTCCAGCACGGAGCCGAAGTACGGCGCCTGGGCATCCGGGACGACGCGGCGCGCATCGCCGTGGGCCTCGAGCGCCCGCTGCACCGCCTGGCTCATCGGCAGCCGCTGCGGCCCGCCGATCTCCACGATGGCGTTGCGCGGCGCCCGCGACACCACGTCCGCGAGGCCCGCCGCCACGTCCGCGGCCGCCATGGGCTGGAACAGCGCCGACGACACGCGCGCGCCGCCGTCGCCCCCGGCACCGTCCCCGGCGATCGCGGTCAGGAACTCGAAGAACTGGGTGGCTCGCACAATCGTGTAGGGCACCTGGCCCTCCTGGATCAGCGCCTCCTGGGCGACCTTGGCGCGCATGTAGCCGTTGTCGGCAAGCCGGTCGGCCCCGACGACCGACAGGGCCACGTGGTGGCGGACACCCGCCGACGCCTCGGCGGCGAGCAGGTTCGTCGTCGAGGTCCGGAAGAACTGCAGCACCGCCTGGGCTTCGAACGAGGGGGAGTTGCTGACATCCACCACCACGTCCGCGCCGGCCACGGCCTGGGCC
>NZ_VOSR01001079.1:0-3632 GCF_007997345.1 Mitsuaria sp. TWR114 | reverse complement strand
GGTCATCAGGTCCAGCGCGATGCCGGCGGCGGGATCGCGCGGGTAGAAAGCTTGATGGCCGTGCGCGGCGCGCATTGCCGGCTCGCCCCATGGCGCGGTGCGCGCGGACCGGTAGTTGAAGAGCAGGCGTGCGCCTGGCACCTGCCGCACGACCGCGTGGATCGCTTCGTCGTCCGGATGCTGGAAGAGGCTGCCGTCGGTGGAGACCAGCCAGGTGCCGCACTCGATCCGACCGAGCAGGTCCGGGCTGAGGTTGGCTGCCGAGCCGTGGTGGGCCAGCTTGACCGCGTCGAGCCGCAGCGTCGCGGCGCCTGTCGCGGCCGCCATCCGGCCCAGCGTCGCCGCGAGCGTCGGCGCATGCGCGTCGCCGAGCAGCGCGAGGCGTCGACCGGCGTATTCGGCGATGACGGCGATGCTCGAGCCGTTGGCCACCGCGTCATCCATCGGTCCGAGCGCCAGCGCCGCCGACGACATCATCTGGTCCGGCGTCGGCCGCAGCCGCGCGCCCGAGGCGCGATAGGCCGCGCGACCATCGAGCCGCGCGCGCAGCGCCGCCTCGTTCGCCGGGTCGACCTCGGCGCGCTCCAGGGCGCGGCTCCAGGCGGTGCGCAGCTTGACGAGTTTGTCCAGCGTCGGCGAGAGCAAGGTGAGCCGCAGGCCGCCGGGCAGCTCGCGCACCGGCAGCGGGCCGGTCGCGGGCACGAACACCGGCGCGCCTTCGAAGGCCGCGTTCCATTGGCGCCCATCGATGCGCACGCTGATCTCGGTGCCCTGCATCGCGCTGCGCTGGTGGATGCCGGCCTCGTCGGATGGCGCTTGGCGCGGGGCGGGCGGCGGCTCCTTCAGTTCCTGCGCGATGTGCGGCCAGCCGTTGAACCAGATGTCCCGGAAGGTGGCCAGCTCCGGATGATTCAGCAGCTTGAGACAGCCCTCGATGTGATCGCCGTCGACATGCGTGATGACCAGCAGCTCCAGCTCGCGCTGATCCTCGGGCAGCGCCGCCAGGCGGGCCGACAGCGCGCCATAGGCGCCGATCGGTCCGCCGTCGATCAGCACGCGATGGGGCCGCGCCGCGTCGCCATAGCTCAGCAGCAGGCAGTCGCCGTGCCGCGCCGGCAGCAGCTCGATGCGGAAGACCTCGGCCATGGCGGTCGTGGCGACGCGCTCAGGACAACGCGTGCCGCGGATAGGGCCAGGCGGGTGCCTGGGAGCGGAAGACCACCGCCGGCGCGCGGGAACGCAGCGCGGCGTCGCTGACCGCGTAACCCCAGTTGATCAGCTCGCACTGCTCCTGTTCCTTGAAGCGGTCCAGGCGCGTGCGGATCGCCGCGAGGTCGGCGATCCGCGCCGGATCGACGGACAGCGCCGGCACCTCGGTCGCGGGGTAGTCGGCGATGTCGGTGTCGATGGCCCAGAACGCGCCCTGGGCCTCGCCGCGCGCGTAGGCCGCGATCAGCATGCGCTTGCGCAGGGCCAGTGCCTGGTTCAGGCCGATGTCCATCGCGCGCAGCACCTGCCGCGGGGCCATCGTGCCGATGCCGGCATCGATGTCGAAGGGCTTGCCGGCGTCGCTGACCAGCACCGTGGCATGGCGGCCCCAGACGGTTTCCAGTCCGAGGTTGTCGTAGACGCCGCCGTCGGCCAGCATCAGGCGGCGGCGGTAGTCGACCTGGTCGTAGAGGTCGGCGCCATCGACGCGGGTGAAGTCCTCCGGCCGCACGTCCAGCGCGATCGGCGCCAGGACCGGCGGGAAGGCGCTCGAGCAGGCGACCGCTGTGGCCACGTCGAAGCGCGGTTTCGGGATGAGGCCGATGCGGTAGTCGCCGGCGTAGGGCTTGGAGAAGCGGAAGCTGACGCCGGTGGCGTAGTTGGTCGCGTTGAACACGAAGCGCGGCGTGTCGGGCAGCGACTGCAGCGAGGCGTCCAGGCCCAGACGCTGGCGATATTCCTCGGCGACGGCCTCGCCGGCCGACCGGAAGGGATTGAAGGCGCCCGACAGCACCGAGGCCACGTCGATGTTGCGGGCGCAGAACTCGCGCAGCGGTGTCACGACTTCGGCCTCGAAACGCGGGGAGTGCCCGTCGCCATCGAGGGCCAGCCGCGGCCAGCGCACGGCCAGCAGCCCCGAGGCGATCGAGCCGCCGGACACGCTGGACAGGCGCGCCAGCCGGCCCAGCACGCCTAGCTCGTTGAGCCGCCACAGCACGCCGACATGGAACAGCACGGCCCGGAAGCCGCCGCCGGACAGCGCGAGCGCGATGCCGTCGGCACGCGCGTCAGGGTCGAGGGGCATGGCCGTCTCCCGCAGTGGCAATGGACCAGCCTAGGCGCCGGGCGCTGGCGTCGCAAGCGGTCAAGTTGGGGATACGGGCCGGCGTGACGGCGCACGGCAGGCCGACCGTGGGGGCGCGGCCGTGAGGTAGTGACGCATAACGCCGTGCGTTAGCGGCGATGGGGATTCAGCATCGAACGGAACGAGCCGATAGTGCTGTCTGGTCCATTCGCGCCGCCCCGTGCATCGGGCGTGGCGGCGCCGTTCTCTTCCCACTCATGAAACTCCGCACCCGCATTCTTTTCCTGTGTCTGGCCGCGTTGATCGGCATGGTGGTCCTGGCAACGGTGTCCTTGACGACGCTGCGCCAGACGATGATGAAGGAGCGCACCGCGCAGCTGTCCACGCTGGTGGTGCTGGCCCAGGCCGCGCTCGAGAAGCTGCACGAGCAGGAGCTCGCCGGCAAGCTGACCCGCGAGGAGGCACAGCGCCAGGGCAAGCTGATCATCGGCAGCTTCCGCAAGGACGAGCTCTACTTCTTCGTCCGCGGCTACAGCGATGACGTCAACCTGGTGCATCCCAATCCGAAGCGCGTCGGCATCGTCGACGCCAAGGGCGGCAAGGAGGCCGGCGTGCGCTATCGCGCCGCGCTGGAAGGCCGCAAGGTCGGCACCGTGATCGCACCGGGGACGCGGCCCAACACCAAGGACGAGGTCGAGAAGCTCTACGCGGTGACCCGCTTCGAGCCCTGGGACTGGATCGTCGGCTTCGGCGACTACATCGACGACATCGACAAGGCCTTCTGGCGCAGCGCCGCGGTGCTGCTGTCGATCGGCCTGGCGCTGATGGCGGTGGTCGGCCTGCTGGGCTGGCGCCTGGCGACCAGCATCTACCGCCAGCTGGGCGGCGAGCCGGCCTATGCCTCGGAGATCGTCCACCGCATCGGTGCCGGCGACCTGAACGTGGCGGTGGACCTGCGCGGCGCGCATGCCGACAGCCTGCTGGTGGCGATGGACCGCATGCAGCGCAGCCTGTCGACCACCGTCGGCCAGATCCGCGGCGCGACCGACACCATCGCCAGTGCCGCGGGGGAGATCGCCTCGGGCAACCGCGACCTGTCCTCGCGCACCGAGGCGCAGGCCAGCGCGCTGGAAGAGACGGCGGCGTCGATGGAGGAACTGACCGCCACCGTCAAGCAGAGCGCCGACAACGCCCGGCAGGCCAACCAGCTGGCGATGTCCGCGTCCGATTTCGCGGTGCAGGGCGGCCAGGTGGTCGACGAGGTGGTGGCCACGATGGCGTCCATCAGCGGCTCGTCCAACAAGATCGTCGACATCATCGGCGTCATCGACGGCATCGC
>NZ_VOSR01001078.1:0-1390 GCF_007997345.1 Mitsuaria sp. TWR114 | reverse complement strand
GACCCGCGCCGCCGCCCGCGCGCTCGGCATGGATGCCGACGCGGCGGAGCAGGCGGCGCGCGATGGCGGCCTGGTGCTTGATGGCGAGGCGGTGCTGCTGTCGCCGGTCGCACTGGCGTCGGCGCAGGAGAGCAAGCTGGTGGTGTCGGTCACGCTGGGGCTGCGTCTCGGCGAGATGCCACCGTCCGCGTTGATTGCGCTGCTGGCCCAGGCGCCGGGGCTGCTCGCGGTGCACGGGATGACCATCGGCAGCGACCCCGACGGCATGCTGGCCCTGCATCGCGTCGTCGACGCGGAGACCGCGTCCTCGGAAAGTCTGGTGCAGGACATGCTCACCGCCCGCCAGCTGGCGCTGCTGCTGCAGGACGCCGCCACGCCGAAGGAGCAATGACATGAGCATGAGCAAGATCCAGAGTCCGTCGCAGAGCCCGGCGCCGCTGGTCACCGGCAGCACCAGCTCCAACCCCACCACGCCGCTGGAGCCGCCGCGCCAGGAGGAGCTGCAGCAGCCGCAGGGCCTGCGCCGGCGCGTCCGGAGCGGCGTGGAATCGGCGGGCGACGCCGCCAGCCAGTTGGCCGGCCGGGTCGGCCTGCCGCAGGTCGTGGAGGCTGCGGCCAACACGAGCGTGACCCACACCACCGGGTCGAAGATCAAGGACGCCGTCATGCCGACGCTGTCGACGGTGGGTGCCGTGATCAAGACCGGCGTCAAGGCGGTCAAGCAGTTCTCGCATAAGCCCGTCTCCAGCCAGCCCTTGCAGAACGCGCTGCGGGCCGAGATGGATCCGGCCAAGCTGGCGCCCGAGGATCGCGGGCAGGCTGGCGACAACCAGATCAAGGCGCATCAGGAGGCCATCAAGTACGGCCAGGGGTCGGCGCAATGGATGGACCGCCTGCAGCCGCTCGCGACCTCGATCATGCGCGTGGGCCTCGCGGGCACGTCGATGGCCTTCGGCGTCGGGCGCAACAGCGGCCTCGCGGCGGGCGATGCCGCGGCGCGGGCCGAGCAGGGGCGGCCGCAATCGGGCGCCGTTTTCGACAACAGCGCGCCGGCCCCGGGCGCCGCCCCCTCGGGGCCGCCGTCGCTGAAGTCGATGGTGGTGTCCACCGTCACGCAGCTGTTCATGGGCTCCGCCGCCGGCGCCACCGGCAACCTGCTGGGCCAGACCGTGGTCGCACCGGTGATCAACCTGATGCCGCGGCAGTTCGCGCCGATCGACGACAAGGCCGTCGTGCCCGACCAGGTCGTGAAGGACATGAACACGCTGCTGCCCGGATCCGGGGACCAGCTGCGGGCGTCGGTGAAGGCCCAGCAGGCCGAGATCACCAACATCAGCAGCGACAGCAACGTCACGCTGGGGCAGGTCGCGTTCGACGCGGTCACCGCCGC
>NZ_VOSR01001077.1:0-595 GCF_007997345.1 Mitsuaria sp. TWR114 | reverse complement strand
GCCATCGCGCGCGATGCGCCCTGGGCGCTGAGCAGGATGTCCAGCACCTCGATCCGGCTCTGCCCCGAGGCGTCACGCACTTTGTCGAAGAAGGGCCGCGGGCTCATGCAGCCGAGGAACGGCGACACCACCTGCGCGTCCTCGGTGAACAGGGCCACGATGCCCTCGACGTCCGAGGCCTCGAGGCGATCGAGGTAGCGCTTCACGACGGCGACGTGACCGGTGTCCGGCATCGTCGATACGGAGATGTGCTGATTCATGAGTGGTACGCATGCCTTCAGTAGGAAGTTATCTGGATCGTACGAAGCAGACGCCTCGTCGACCAGCGAAAGCTTCTCATGCGAGCCATGCACTAGGATCATGGCGATGACGCCGCGATCCACCCTCCCACCGCTGCAGAACCTGCAGGCATTCGTCGCTGCCGCGGAGGCAGGGAGCTTCACCCAGGCCGCAAGCGCGATGCACCTCACCCAAGGCGCGGTGAGCCGGCAGGTGTTGGCGCTGGAGGCGCATCTCGGCTGCGCGCTCTTCACGCGGCAGGCCCGGGGCCTCGCACTGACCTCCGAGGGCGCCGTGCTGCTGGCGGCGGTGCGCG
>NZ_VOSR01001076.1:0-507 GCF_007997345.1 Mitsuaria sp. TWR114 | reverse complement strand
GTGGTGCAGGCGCTCAAGGCGCAGCAACCCGGCCGCGAGGTGGTGCTGGTGTCCAAGGACATCAACATGCGCATCAAGGCCCGCGCGCTGGGCCTGCCGGCGGAGGACTACCGCAACGACAAGACGCTGGAGGACTCCGACCTCCTCTACACCGGCGTGCAGGCGCTGCCGGCGGACTTCTGGGAGCGCCACGGCAAGACGATGGAGAGCTGGCAGCAAGGCGGCACCACCTTCTACCGGATCAGCGGCCCGCTGGTGCCGACGCTGCTCGTGAACCAGCTCATCTACCTGGAGGCGCCCGGCGCCGCGCCGCTGTACGCCAAGGTGCAGGAGATCACCGGCAAGACCGCGGTGCTGCGCACGCTGAAGGACTACGGCCACCAGAAGCATTCGGTGTGGGGCGTGACCGCGCGCAATCGCGAGCAGAACTTCGCGCTTAACCTGCTGATGGATCCGGACTGCGACTTCGTCACGCTGACCGGCTCGGCCGGCACCGGCAAGACGCTG
>NZ_VOSR01001075.1:0-638 GCF_007997345.1 Mitsuaria sp. TWR114 | reverse complement strand
CCCGCAACACGGCGGGCGCGCCCGGCGGCGGCGGCCGCCGGCGCACCCGCGTCGCGCCGCCGCTGGTGCCGATCCAGGCGTCGCCGGCGGCGTCCAGCAGGAAGCTGTCGTCATTGACGTCGTTCCACACCAGGCCGCTGTCGCGGTCCAGCAGGCCCAGCCACTCGCCCTGCGGGCCGAGGCGGAAGACGCCCCGTCCGGTGCCCAGCCAGATCTCGTTCCCCGGGCCGTGGACCACCCACATCGGATCGGCCCCGCCGAAGGACGCCTTGGGGATCCGCCGCCGCAGCTGCGCGCGGTCGCCGGACAAGGTGTAGGTCGCCACGCCCTGGTCGTTCGAGGCCCACAGCGCGCCATCCGCGACCGTCGCGGTGTAGGCCGTGAGCACCCGGCCCTGGTCGTCGCGCAGCGGCACCCAGGCGTCGCCTTGCGCGCGGAAGGCCTGCCACCGGACGTTGATGAACCAGTCCGTCGTGCCGTCGCTGAAGACCGAGATGGCCGGCTCGCCGCCGGGCAGGTCGGCGGCGACCGGCTCGCGCTTCACGCCGCCCCGGGGCTGGGGGATCAGCCGCTCGATCCGCGAGCGGCTCGTGAGGTAGAGCTGTCCGCCATGGCCGGCCAGCAGGCCCAGCAGCGCG
>NZ_VOSR01001074.1:0-731 GCF_007997345.1 Mitsuaria sp. TWR114 | reverse complement strand
GCGCTGGCCGCGGCGCGCGAGCAGTACGCGGACGAGGTCGGCTTCTGGCAGTTCGTGCAGTGGTGCTTCGACACCCAGGTCGCGCGCTCAAGGCCTATGCCAATGAACGCGGCGTCCACATCATGGGCGACCTGCCGATCTTCGTCGCCCACGACAGCGCCGACTGCTGGGCGCGCCCCGACCTGTACGAGCTGGACGAGCAGTTCCAGACCACCGTCGTGGCCGGCGTGCCGCCGGATGCGATGTCGGTCACCGGACAGCGCTGGGGCAATCCGATGTACCGCTGGGACAAGATGGCCCATGAGCACTTCGCCTGGTGGACCGCGCGGTCAAACGCATGCTCAGCTCGGCCGACGTCTTCCGCATCGACCACTTCCGCGGCTTCGCCGCCTATTACGAGATCCCCGCCGACAGCCCCGACGCCACCCGCGGCGTCTGGAAGACCGGCCCCGGCAAGGCGCTGTTCGATGCGATCGCCAAGTCGCTGGGCGAGCTGCCCATCGTCGCGGAGGACCTGGGCTTCATCACGCCCGACGTGCACGAGCTGCGCGACGCGCTGAACTACCCGGGCATGAAGATCCTGCAGTTCGGCTTCGGCGGCGATGGCGGTCACGAGTTCCTGCCGCACAACTGGCCGCGCGCGCGTCTGCTACACCGGGACCCACGACAACGACACGGTGCGCGGCTGGTGGAACCAGGCCAGCGCCCATGAGCGCGCCTTCGCCGCCGCC
>NZ_VOSR01001073.1:0-879 GCF_007997345.1 Mitsuaria sp. TWR114 | reverse complement strand
TGGTGCGCAAGCCCGCCGCTGACGGCGGCCAGGCCGGCGGTGCGGGCGATGAAGCGGCGGCGTTGCATGCGCGGTTCCTCGAGGATCAGTAGCGGCCGAGCTTGACGCGCAGCACCGTGGGCGTCGCCGGCAGGTTGAGGCCCCAGTCGACCTGGTCGCCGTTCCAGTTGCGCGTGGTGGTCCAGCGGCCGTCCGGGCCGAAGCGGCCTTCCTGCGCGTGGATCAGCATCGTGCCCAGGCCCTTGAACGACGCGTCGCCCTCGAAGCGCACGCGGGCGCGCTGGCCGGTCACGATGAATTCGTCGTCGCCGATCTGCGCGATGGCGACGCCGCCGGACGGCTTCGCGGCCGAGGGCGGGACCTCGTCCTTCAGCTGCGGCCAGCTGCGCTCGCCGAATTGCCATTCGCCGAAGCTGACCTTGGCGGTCCAGCCCTTGAGCGCGACGGTCTGCGGCTGGCGGTCGTCGCCTTCGGCCACGCCGTGCGTGCGGCCCTCCAGCGACCATTGCGCCCACTGCGAGGCCATCGGCGCGAAGCTGCCGTAGACGGCGGCGATCGGCGCGGTCATGCGGCGGTCGGTGTAGGGCGAGCCCAGCGGGTAGTTGCTGTAGTCGGCGTAGTCGACGCCGAAGGGCGTGACGCCGATCGCGCCGCGACCCAGGATCGCGTAGTGGTAGCGGGCGTAGGTCTCGGCGTTGCCGATCTCGGGCACCCACAGCGCGTTGTCGCGGCGCTGGAACTGGCCCAGGATGGCCTCGACCTTGGCCGACTCCGGCATGTAGATGTCGGGGCCGACGATGTCGATCTTCGGCGCGGCGGCCTTGTAGATGCCGATCACGTCGTGGGTCGGGCCGCCGCTGGCGAAGTCCGACTTCCACG
>NZ_VOSR01001072.1:0-956 GCF_007997345.1 Mitsuaria sp. TWR114 | reverse complement strand
CCCCCACCCTCTCCCCGCAAGCGGGGAGAGGGAGTGTCTGTTGAGAGGCGCCGGGAGGCGTCCCTTGGGTCGAAGGAGGGTGGGGCCGGCCGGGGGTGTGGCGCCGGGAAGGCGTCGGGGAGGGGGCCGGCGAGGCGCCGGGGAGGCCCTGCGTCAGCGGTCGACGCGTTGCCAGTGCCCCTCGCGCAGCAGCTCGTGCGGGAGGAAGCGGGCCTTGTAGGCCATCTTGTCGCTCTGCGCGATCCAGTAGCCCAGGTAGAGGTGGGGCAGGCTCAGGTCGCGGGTCTGGCGCAGTTGCCACAGCACGTTGTAGGTGCCGTAGCTGACGCCGGGCTCGGGCTCGTAGAAGGTGTAGACCGCCGAGAGCCCGTCGCCCAGGATGTCCAGGATGGACACCATCTTCAGCGCGCCGCCGGGCTCGCGGAATTCCACCAGCCGCGAGTTGACGCGGCTCTGCAGCAGGAACTGGGTGTACTGGTCGACGCTGTCGTGATCCATGCCGCCGCCGCTGTGCCGGCCGGCCTGGTAGCGCAGGTAGAGCTGGTAATGCTCGTCGCTGTAGCCCAGCCGCATGACCCGCGCCTGCAGGTGCTGGTGCTGCGCCCAGGCGCGGCGCTGGCTGCGGTTGGGATGGAAATCCGCCACCGGGATGCGCATCGGCACGCAGG
Source organism: Mitsuaria sp. TWR114 (assembly GCF_007997345.1). Classification (NCBI taxonomy): domain Bacteria; kingdom Pseudomonadati; phylum Pseudomonadota; class Betaproteobacteria; order Burkholderiales; family Sphaerotilaceae; genus Roseateles; species Mitsuaria sp. TWR114. The sequence goes on along the minus strand of NZ_VOSR01001072.1, from coordinate 288 downwards.
CCTTGCAGCCATCGCAGTAGGGCCGGTAAGTGAACATGCCGCTGCGCCGGAAGCCGGCCGCCACCAGGCTGGAGTAGGCGTCGGCATGGATCAGGTGGCTGGGCGTGGCGACCTGCGAGCGGGCCTGGCGGTCGCTCAGGTAGCTGCAGGGATAGGGCGCGGTCGCATAGAACTGCAGCTCGGCCAGCGGGAGTTCCTTGGGATGCGTCACGGTCAGGGCCTGTCGGACGTTGCGCGCGAGTCGGTCGAGGAGGGGATCGGCGGGGAGCCGGCGGCCGCGCGGTCGGC
>NZ_VOSR01001071.1:0-1987 GCF_007997345.1 Mitsuaria sp. TWR114 | reverse complement strand
GCGCCGCGGACGGTCGGCACCGGCGGCGCTTCCAGTGCCGGCACCAGGCCGGCGTGCCGAATGACGACGATGTCCCGAGAAAGAGAACCGTCCGCCGCCGACCGGGCGCTGCGAGACCTGATGGGTTTGCTGGCGCTGCCCGCGCTGTGGGTGGGCCGTGATGCCGCCACCGTGCTGCAGCTGACGACCGAGGCGGTCAACCGCATCGTCGGCACCGCGGTCTGCCTGGTGCACGCGCCGCTGGTGCCCGACGCCGCGCCGACGACGCTGCTGCAGCTGGGCGGGGTGCGCGTCGCGCACGATGCCTGGACCGACTTCATCGCCGCCTGCCGGCAGATGCCCGACGCCGCCGACACCGCCACCGCGCTCGAATCGCCGCTGGGCACCCTGCGCGTCGTGCGGCTCTACCTCGGACCGGCGGGCCGGGCGGGCAGCCTGTGGTTCGGCTCGTCGCGACCGGACTTCCCCTCCGCCCACCAGAGCGCCTTCATGCGCGCGGCGGCGACGCTGGCCTCCACCGGCCTGCATGCCGCCCGGCTGGATCACGAACGCGAGCGCGCCGCCAGCGCCAAGGACGAGTTCCTGGCGATGCTCGGTCACGAACTGCGCAATCCGCTGGCGCCGATCTCCACGGCGCTGCACCTGATCCGGCTGCAGACGGGCCAGCTCTCGCGCGAGCACGAGATCATCGAGCGCCAGGTCGGCCATCTGTCCAAGCTGGTGGACGACCTGCTCGACATCACCCGCATCACGCGCGGCAAGATCGAGCTGTCGCGCGAGCCGGTGGACGTGCCCTTCCTGCTCAGCGACGCGATCGAGGGCGTCAGCCCGCTGCTCGAGGAACGCAACCACCAGTTGCGGGTCGCCTGCGAGGTCGGGCCGGAGCTGCGCCTGGTCGGTGATCGCGCGCGGCTGCGGCAGGTGGTGGTCAACCTGCTCAGCAACGCCGCCAAGTACACGCCGACGAACGGCGAGATCCGCGTCGCCGCGCGGGCCGAGGGGCAGGCGCTGGTGATCGAGGTGCAGGACAACGGCGCCGGCATCGACGCCGAGATGCTGCCGCGCGTGTTCGAACTGTTCGAGCAGGGCTCGACGACGCTGGACCGCTCCAAGGGCGGGCTCGGCATCGGGCTGGCGATCGTGAAACAGCTCGTCGAGATGCATCACGGCCAGGTGGCGGTGCACAGCGAGGGGCCGGGGCAGGGCGCGACCTTCCGGGTCACGCTTCCGGCCGAGATCCATGCGGCGCCGCCCGAACCCGGCCCCGCGGCCGAGGCGCTGGACACGCTGCCGCCGGTGCAGGGGCGGGTGCTGGTCGTGGACGACAACCGCGACGCCGCCGAGACGCTGGGGCTGGCGCTGCGCTACGCCGGCTACGACGTGGTCACCACCACGCTGCCGCAGGAGGCGCTGGACCGGCTGCGCGGCTCGCGCTTCGATGCGGCGGTGCTCGACATCGGCATGCCGGTCATCGACGGCTACCAGCTCGCGATGCTGATCCACGACGAGCTTGGCGCGGGCGCGCCGCGGCTGATCGCGCTGACCGGCTACGGCCAGGCGTCCGACCGCGACAAGGCCCTGAGCAGCGGCTTCGACGAGCACATGGTCAAGCCGATCGACCTGGACCGGCTGACGCGCACCCTCGAACGCTTGATCCGCGCCTGATCCGCGCGGACGCTCGTTCAGGCGTGTGTCGACGCGCGTGTCGGGGCGTGCCCGGGCGACGCGCTCGGTCAGGCGGCCCGCGGGCGGGACGCCCTCCTAGAATGCCTGCCCAATGAGCACGCCCGGAACTTCCCCGTCCTCCTCGCCGAGCGCCCCCGCGCCGGCGCCCGCGCACGTGGCGATCCTCGACGACGAGGTGGACATCACCCAGCTGCTGGCCGGTTACCTCGCCACCCACGGTTTCCGCACGACGCAGCTGCACACCGGGCGCGCGCTGATGGCGCTGATGGCCGACGATCCACCCGACCTGGTGCTGCTCGAC
>NZ_VOSR01001070.1:0-564 GCF_007997345.1 Mitsuaria sp. TWR114 | reverse complement strand
TCGATCGCGGCGGTGGCGCAGGTGCCTTACGTGTTCAGCTACAACCCGGGACCCACCCGCGGTACGAAATGGATGGCCAAGGCCTCCGATGGCAATGCCGAGGGCTCGGCCTCGGTGGTGGCGTCGTCGCCGCGTCCGGTGTGGGCGCGGGTCTGCTACACGATCGGTCCGTCCGACAGCACCGTGTCCGTCTACGCGCAGACCCGCAACGAGGAGCCGCGCGCCTTCGAGATCGCCTGGGGCGGCTGCAGCGATGTCTTCGGCACCAGCATCTGGATCGGCAACCCGCATGGCCAGCCGGTCGGCGGCCATTACGGCGTCGCGCCCGCCACCCCGCTCGACTGATCACCCCGTTCCCCAGACCCGGCCGGTCGGGCCGACCGGGTCGTGTCCGTCGTTGTTGTTTCCGCTCGTCCTGAGACGTCCTTAGAAAAACTGGAGGATCCCATGCTCGCCACTCCCCGCTCCACTTCCGTGTCCGGCTTCGCGCTGAAGTCGGCCCTGCTGCTGTCCCCGCTGCTGCTCGCGGGTTGCCTGGCCACCGCGCCGACGATGGGCGAGAAC
>NZ_VOSR01000107.1:0-1856 GCF_007997345.1 Mitsuaria sp. TWR114 | reverse complement strand
CAGCGCCTGCGCGTCGAGCTTGCGCACGCCGTCCTCCAGCGCCTCCAGCTCGCCGTGCAGCACGCCCAGCGGCGTGCGCAGCTCGTGCGAGACGTCGGCCAGGAACTCGCGCCGCATCGCCTCGTTGCGCTGCAGGGTCAGCGCCAGCTGGTTGAAGTCGCGCTGCAGGCCGGCGATGTCGTGTTGCCGCGCGTCTCCCGCACCCGCACGCCGAAGTCGCCGGCGGTCAGGCGTGCGTCGCGTCCGCCACGCGCCGCACCGGCTGCAGCAGCCGGCGCGAGATCCAGTACGCCACACCGGCCGCCAGCAGCACTGCCGCGCCGCCGACCACCCAGGCCGAGCGCAGCTGCGCGTCGTAGAAATGCTTCTCCGCGCCCGGGCTCACCGATTCGATCGGGGTCAGCGCCAGCCAGCCCACGGTCAGGCCGTCCACGATGATGGGCCGCTCGATCGTCGGCTCGACCGGGCCGGCATAACCGGCCACCCGCTCGCGGTTCTCGTCGAACAGCGTGAAGCGCCGCGTCGCGCCGGTCAGGTCGGCCGGTCCATGCTTGACCGCCGGCATCTCCGCCTCCGGCACCAGCGGCCGCAGCAGCCGGCCCCACAGCTCCGGCTTCTGGCGCAGGAAGTCCCAACTGCGGCCGTTCTCCCGATAACCAGCGGTGACGCTGGTGCGCGCAAGTTCCAGCCGGTTGACCGCCTGCTCGTTGAGGTAGCCGATGAAGTCCCGGTTCAGGTTGATGTGCGAGAACACGCCCATCGCCAGCGCGACCGCCATGGCGGTGCTGAAGACGGCGATGAACAGCCGGGCGGTGAGGGTGAACGGAAGCTTCATCCAGGAGAACGGGGCGGCGAGTGGACCAGGGCGGGCCGCATGATGACCGGCGCCGCGTGCGGCGGGCAAGCCGTCTGGGCGGAGCCCGCGCGGCGGACGCGATCTTCAAGGTGTCTCCACATTCGTGGGCCAGCATCCGCCGCCATGCCGAAGATTCTGACACCCTGCGCGCGGGCGGCCGGTCCGCGCGCGTCGATGCCGCGTCCCGCCGCGCTGTCCCTGCTGGTCGCCTTTGCGGCCGTCCTCGCGGCTGTCCTGGCCGCCGGCTGCGGCGAGAAGAAGACCGCCGCCGCCGCGCCCGCGCCGCCCGAGGTGGGCGTGGTCATCGTCGCGACGCAGGACGCGCCGCTGGCGCTGGAGCTGCCTGGCCGCCTGTCGGCGAGCCAGGTCGCCGAGATCCGCCCGCAGGTCAGCGGCATCGTCCAGAAGCGGCTCTTCGAGGAAGGCACGACGGTGCGCGCCGGCCAGGCGCTCTACCAGCTCGATGCCGCCAGCTACGAGGCCGAGCGCGCGCGCGCCGCGGCCGATCTGCAGAAGGCCGAGGCCCAGGTGGCCGTCGCCCGCACCCGCGCCGAGCGCGACGCCGAGCTGCTCAAGGCCGACGCGCTCAGCCGCCAGAGCGCCGACGACAGCGCCAGCGCGCTGCGGCAGGCCCAGGCCGACGTGGCCGTGGCCCGCGCCGCGCTCGACGCCGCGCGCGTGCAGCTGGACCGCACCCGCACGCGCGCCGATCTCCGGCCGCATCGAAGTTTCCACCGTCACCGCCGGCGCCTTGGTCACCGCCAACCAGACGCAGGCGCTGACCACGGTGCAGCAGCTCGATCCGATGCATGTGGACATCGTCCAGAGCAGCGCCGAGATCCTGCAGCTGCGCCGCCAGCTCGAGGGCGAGGGCCCGAACGGCCAGGGCAGCCGCCAGATCCGCGTCGTGCTCGAGGACGGCACCGTGTACGCCCGTCCCGGCACCTTGCAGGTCAGCGGCGTGACCGTCGACCGCGGCACCGGCGCGGTGACGCTGCGC
>NZ_VOSR01001069.1:0-2747 GCF_007997345.1 Mitsuaria sp. TWR114 | reverse complement strand
GAGCGGATCTGCTGCTGCGGGACGAAGGCATGGAGGAATTCGCCATACAGCTCCAGGTCGGGCGGTTGCGACGGATCGCCGTCCGGATAACGCTTGACCTTCACGTCCCCGAGCAGCTGCACCTCGCTGCCGTCGCCGTTGGACAGGCCGCGCTGCGCGTCGGCGACCAGCAGTTCGCCCTGCTTGCCGTAGGCGCGCAGCTGCGGCGCGTCGATCTCAAGCGTGTCGTTGTCGGGGTAATGGCGCATCTCGGTGCCGATGATGCGTCCGGTCAACCGGCCGTCGCTGCTGAAGCGCTCGACCTCGAAGCCGTTCATCCGGTAGTCGGGCTCGTGCTTGGGCGCGGCCTTCTCGCGCGGCGTCTCCAGCTGCGGCGTGTTCTTGATCAGCCACCAGGTGAAGCCGGCCAGCATCGCCATCAGCAGCAGCGGCACGTAGCTGGCCAGCATCGACTGCAGGCGCCACAGCAAGGGCTGGACGCGGCGCCGCGGCGAGGTCGGCGGCGGAGCGAGCGCCGCCATCAGTGGCCGCTCCCGTCCAGGGTCTCGAGGTGGCCGTGCAGCAGCCGCGCGTACTGGCCGGCGGCCATCAACAGCAGGTCGCAGAACTCACGGGCGGCACCATGGCCGCCAGCGGCGGCGGTGACATGATGCGCGGCCGCCTTGACCTCGGCATGCGCCTGGGCCGGCGCGCAGGCGAAACCGGCGCGCACCATCAGCGGCAGGTCGGGCCAGTCGTCCCCGATCACCGCCACCTGCTCCCAGCGCAGGCCGAGCTGGTCGAGCAGCGGCTGCGCCGCGGCCAGCTTGTTCCTGGCCCCATAGACGGCGTGCGGCAGGCCGAGGTCGGCGACCCGCCGCCGCACCGCCGGCGAATCGCGGCCGGTGATGACGATCGGCACGATGCCGCCCTGCGCGAGCAGCTTCATCCCGTGGCCGTCCAGCGTCGCGAAGGCCTTGAACTCCTCGCCCTGCGCGCTGAGGTAGATGCGGCCGTCGGTCAGCACGCCGTCGACGTCGAAGATCGCGGCCCGCAGGCCGAGCGCCGGGCCCTGCGCCTTGAGCAGCAGTTCCGGCGGAAAGGCCAGCGCGGGCTGGAGCTCGCGCACGACCGGCGCATCCGCGTCCGCGGGAGTCAGGGAGGAAGCGCTCATCAGATCACCTTCGCGCGCATCAGGTCGTTGATGCTGATCGCGCCGACCAGGCGCTGTTCGTCGTCCACGGCCAGCACCAGCGTGATGCGGGCCTGCTCCATCAGGTCGGCCGCGTCGACGGCCAGCGCGTCGGCGGCCACGGTGCGCGGATTCGGATGCATGACCTGGCCGGCCGTCAGGCCGCGCAGGTCGCCGCCGCGCTCGATCAGCCGGCGCAGGTCGCCGTCGGTGAAGATGCCGCCGGCCTTGCCGTCGGCGCCGACCAGCACCGCGCAGCCCAGGCCCTTGTCGGACATCACCCGCATCATGTCGAGCAGCGGCAGCTCGGCATTCACGCGCGGCAGCGCGTCGCCGCCGCGCATCAGGTCGCGCACATGGGTCAGCAGGCGCCTGCCGAGCGAGCCCCCCGGATGGGAGCGGGCGAAGTCCTCGGCGCGGAAACCGCGCGCGTCCAGCAGCGCCACGGCCAGCGCGTCGCCCAGCGCGATCTGCGCGGTGGTGCTGGCGGTCGGCGCGAGGTTCAGCGGGCAGGCCTCCTGCGCCACGCGCGAGTCGATCACGAAGTCCGCATGCTTGGCCAGCGACGACGACAGTCCGCCGGTCATGCCGATCAGCGTGACGCCCTGGCGCTTGAGCACCGGGATGATGGCGTTGAGCTCGTCGCTTTCGCCGGAATTCGACAGCGCCAGCACGATGTCGCCGGGCGTGACCATGCCGAGGTCGCCATGGCTGGCCTCGCCGGGATGGACGAAGAACGCCGGCGTGCCGGTGGAGGCCAGGGTGGCGGCGATCTTGCGGCCGACGTGGCCGCTCTTGCCCATGCCCATCACGACGACGCGACCGGAGCAATCCAGGATCTTGCGGACCACCTGTTCGAACGATTCGCCCAGGCGGGGACCGAGCGCGAGCAGCGCGTCGGCCTCGACTTGCAAGGCCGCGCGGGCCACGTCGAGCGCGCGGGAATGGGTGAGGGCGGCGTGGGTCGTCATAAGGGCGAAAGTGTAGCCGCCGGGGTCGATTCAGTCCGGCGCCGGCCCCAGTCTGAGGGCCACGCCGAAGCCCGCTTCCATGGCCGGCAGCCGCAGGTCGCCGCCGTGGGCGCGGGCCACCAGGTCGGCCATCATGAGGCCCAGGCCCATGCGCCCTTCGTACTGCTGCCGCTCCAGCGCGTCGTTGAGGTCCACGCGCTGCCAGTCGGCCACGCCCTCGCCGTTGTCGGTGAGCTCCAGCGTCATCCCCCCGTCCAGCTGGGCCTTCAGGCGCAGCCGTACCTGCGAGGCCCCGTGGCGCCAGGCGTTGTCGATCAGGTTGATCAGCGCGGCGGCCAGCAGGTCCGGATCGGCGTCGATGCCGGCCTCCGGCGGCAGGTCCAGCACCAGGCCGTCGGGCAGGGGCAGGAGCTGCATCAGCTCGACCAGGTCCAGGCGCTGCCAGCGCAGGCTCATGCCGGTGCGGAACAGCGTCAGCAGCGCGGTCACCACGCGGCGCAGCCGGTCGCCCGCCTCGCGGGTGCGCTGCAGCCGGGCGCGCGACTCGGGCGGCGCCTCGCGCAGCGCCATCGCGAGCTGGGCGTCCATGCCCGCGAGCGGCGTGC
>NZ_VOSR01001068.1:0-611 GCF_007997345.1 Mitsuaria sp. TWR114 | reverse complement strand
TCGTTGACCTGCTTGAAGTGGTCGATGTCCAGCAGCACCAGCGACAGCGGCTGGCCGTAGCGACGCCAGCGGTCGAATTCCTCGCCGCCGGCCTGCAGCACCGCGCGGCGCGTCAGCGCGCCGGTCAGCGCGTCGCGGGTGGCGAGCAGCTCGAATTCCTCGCGCACCCGCTCGCTGGCCATCAGCAGGACGCCCACGCTCAGCAGCAGCACGCTGAAGCAGTAGCTGGCGATGTAGGCGGTCTGCACCGTCGTCATCGCGAAGCGCGAGGACTGCGCCCCGTCCACCCAGAAGCTCGCCAAGCCGCGCCCGACCAGCACGACCGCCTGCAGCAGCAGCGTGCCCGCGATCAGGCGCGCCGCGAAGCCGCGGCCGTCCCGCAGGACCAGCCGCGCGTGCGCCAGCACGCAGGCCGTCATCGTCCCGGTGAACACGACCATGCGCACGCGGTAGTCGGGCCGGATCAGGAACCAGGTCAGCACCGCCAGGCTCAGCAGCGCGATCGCGCCCCACAGCCGCCAGGTCACCGGCCGGCCGAAGAAGCGCTGCGAGCCGAAATAGAAGAGCCCGCAGCCCGTCAGCAGCAGCGCGTTGCCGGTCTGCGCGACGAC
>NZ_VOSR01001067.1:0-625 GCF_007997345.1 Mitsuaria sp. TWR114 | reverse complement strand
CGCGCGTCTACCTGGAACACGACCCGCCGCAGCAGCATCCCACCGACACCCTGCACTGGGTGCAGGACCCCGGCGCGATGCTGGTCCATTGCACCCACTTCAACGCGCTGATGTGGGACGCGGGCCGGACGCCGACCCGGGTGGTCGAGCACGGCGTGCGGCCGCTGACGCAGGTGGTCTATCGTGGCGAGCTGGAGCGCGGGCTGGTGGTCGTCAACCACCTGCAGCGCCGCGGCCGCCGCCTGGGCGCCGACCTGTACCGGGAACTGCTCGAGCGGGTGCCGCTGACGCTGGTGGGCATGGGCAGCGAGGCGCTGCCAGGCGGCTGGGGCGAGGCCTCGCAACTGGAGCTGCCGGCCCACATGGCCTCGCACCGCTTCTTCCTGCATCCGGTCCGCTACACCAGCCTGGGCCTGGCGTTGATCGAGGCGATGCTGATCGCCAGCCGGTCGTCGGCCTGGCCACCACCGAGCTGGCCACCGTCATCCGCAGCGGCGAGAACGGCTTCATCGACAACCGGCCGCAGGCGCTTGCCGACACCATGGCGCGGCTGCTGCGCGATCGGGCCTGGCCCGCGAGTGGGGCGAGCGCGGCCGCGAGCTGGCCCGGGAGCGATTCAACATCG
>NZ_VOSR01001066.1:0-1541 GCF_007997345.1 Mitsuaria sp. TWR114 | reverse complement strand
CCAGCGCCTGCTGCACGCGCAGCGCGGCCTGGGCCTGCGCCTCGCGGCTGCGGCGCTTCTCGACGTCGAAGAACTGCACGCCGTCGCGGCCGCTGCGCTTGACGCGGTACAGCGCATGGGCGGCATGGCGCATCAGGGTCTCGGCTTCGCCGCCATCCTGCGGGTACAGCGTCGCGCCGACGCTCGCGCTCAGCCGCAGCACGTCGCCGGGCGTGCCCGCCGCGCTGCCGAAGATGTCGTCGTCGCGGGCGTCCCCGTCCTCGTCCCTGTCCCTGTCCAAGCCCATGGCCGAGGTCGGCATTTCCTCGGTCACCGAAGCGGCGTCGGCCGAGGCGTGATCTGGCGATGCGTCGATCGGCCGGCGCACCACCTGGACGAGGCGGTCCAGCGCCAGCTGCGCCTCCGCGGCGCTCTGCACGCGCAGCAGCAGGCCGAACTCGTCGCCGCCGAGCCGGGCCACCTCGTCGGACCATTGCGGCTGCTGACGCAGCGCCGTCGTCAGCCGACGAGCGAGCTCGCGCAGCGCCTGGTCCGCGCGCGCGGCGCCATGGCGGCGGTTGAACGCGGCGAAGCCGTCGAGGTCCAGCCGCGCGATGCACAGCATCGAGCCGGGCCCGACATCGCGACTTGCCTGCAGCGCGGCCTGCAGGCGGCGCTGGAACTCCTGCTCGTTGGGCAGGCCGGTCAGCAGGTCGAAGCGGCCGATCCGCTCCAGCGCCTGCTGCCGCTGCAGGTCCTGGGTGAGGTCGCTGAGCGCCAGCACGCGGTAGCGCGGCGGGCCCTCGGGCTCCGGGATCGAGGACACGGTGAGCCGCAGCGTGCGCGGCGGGCCGCCGGCGGCGCGGACCTTCACCAGTCCCTGCCAGTGGCCGGCGGGATCGGCCAGCGCCTCGGCGATCGCGTCGAGGTCGTGGCCGCTGCGATGCAGCTGCGCCGCCTCCATCGGCAGCGCCGGCCGGCCCAGCAGCTGGCGGCGCAGCGCCTCGGCCGTGTCGGGCAAGGGGCCGTCGTCCTCGATGACCAGCCCCGTCGGGGCCTCGAGCAGCTCGCCCATCAGCGACCAGTAGGCCGGGTTGGCGTCGAGCAGCCGGTGGTCGAGGTCGGTGATCGCCAGGCCTTCGTGCAGGTGCTGGAACAGGCCGCTGCTCAGGCGCTGGCGTTCCTCGGCGGTGCGGCGCCACTGGATGTCCTGCAGGCTGGCCAGCACCCGCCGGGCGTGGCCGCGCGGATCGCGGCGCACGACGCGCAGCCGCAGCTCGTGCCACACCCAGTCGCCGTCGTCGCCGGGCAGGCGCAGCGGATGGTGCAGCGCATCGGCCGCGCCCGCGGCGTCAGGGCGCCCGGCTGAGGCGCGCTCGAGCGCCGGGCCCTTCAGCAGCGCAGGCAGCAGCTCCTCGAGCTTCATCCGGTCGACCGCATGGACCCGATCCAGCCAGGCCAGCGGCGCGGCCGGATCCGGCGGTCCGAGGCGCGCCTCCCAGCCGGCCGAGGCGGCGATCGATCCGCCCGGGATCCATTGCGCCAGCGACAGGCCGGCGCTG
>NZ_VOSR01001065.1:0-647 GCF_007997345.1 Mitsuaria sp. TWR114 | reverse complement strand
GCCAGCGCGCGCAGCTGCGCGTCGCGCGTCGCCCAGACGCCGAAGGGCAGGCCGAAACCCTGCTTCTTCTTGACGATGATCTCGTCGGGCAGGAAGCCACGCAGCGCCTCCTTGAAGAACCAGCGCAGCTTCAGCCCCTTGAGCTTGTAGTCCGCCGGCAGGCGCTCCGAGAAGGCCAGCAGCTCGTCGTCCAGCATCGGGAAACCGACCGAGGTGCCCGCCAGCGAGGTCGTGCCCACCACCTTGGGCAGGTCGGTGTCCGCCAGCGTGTAGCGCCAGTCGAAGGCCAGCATCCGGTCGACCAGCCGTCCGGTCTTGATCGCGTTCCACACCTGGCGCTGCTGCTTCTGCGGACCCAGCGGGTCGACGCGTCGCAGGAAGTCGGTTTCCAGCACCTCGCCCAGGCCCAGTCGCGTCAGCAGGTTGTAGCTCTGCAGGCGGTCGGCATCGGTACGCGGGCCTGGTCGATGTAGCTCGCGCCTTTCTTCAGCAGCGGCAGCTTGCCCACCGGCGAGCCGAACACCGGCTGCAGCACGAAGTCCCGCAGCGGTCCCGGCACGCGCCCGTACCACGAGAACACCGTCTGCTTGGCGTAGCGGGTGTTGCCGCCGAAGAGCTCGTCGCCACCGTCGCCGGCCAGCAGGTGC
>NZ_VOSR01001064.1:0-1518 GCF_007997345.1 Mitsuaria sp. TWR114 | reverse complement strand
CGCGCTCTTGAGCGCGAAGGCGCCGCGGATCAGCCGGTTCAGCCCCGTCAGGCGGTCGTGCGTGGCCCCCATGTGCAGGATGTCGGACGCCGCCTTGACCTGCTCGATGCGACCGGCCGGCGTGAGCGGCGGCAGGGCCAGGTCGGCGCGGTTGAGCGCCAGGATGCCGCCTTCGGGCGTCGGGAAGAACTTGGTCAGGCTGGCGATCGCGACGTCGCCCCAGGAACCGATCGGTCGGGCGCCGGCGCGGCCGAACATCGCATGCGCGCAGTCCTCGATCAGCGCGATGCCGCGCGCGTCGCACCAGGCGCGCACCGCGTCCATCGGCTGCGGCAGGCCGAAGTAGTGCGGCACCAGCAGCGCCTTCGGATGCGCCGGGCCGTGGGCCGAGAGCCAGTCCAGGCGCGGCACGCCGTGCTCGTCGATGGGATAGAAGGCCGCGTCGGCGCCCAGCGTCTTCACCGGCGAGACCATGGTCGGGCAGTGGTAGGACGGCAGCAGCACCAGGTCGCCCGGACCGACGTCCAGGCACTCGAGCGCGAGCAGGATGGCCGCGCGCCCGCTGGTGGTGGGCAGGTGGCGTGGATGGTCGAGCAGGCTGTGCTGGTCGACCCGGGCGGCACCGGCGAAGGTGCGCCAGCCGATGACGGGCAGCCGGGGCGCGAGCATGGGAGGCGGCGGGCTCAAGTCGGAGGGCCTGCCGGTCAGCGGCCGGTGGACGGCGTGGGGGCGCCGGACGCCGGGGCCGAGCCTGATGTCGGCGCCGAAGTCGATGCCGATGCCGATGCCGATGCCGATGCCGGCGATGACGCCGGCGCGGAAGCGGCCGGTGCGGGCTCGGAGGCCGAGGGGGCGGGCGCCGAGGCGGCCTCGCCCGGCAGCTGGATGTCCGACGGCCAGCGGTTGATCGCGATCAGGCGCTGGCGCAGCACCGGGTGCGTCATGCCGGCGCCGTAGGCGCGGCGGGCGGCGTCCACCGCCATGTCGACCTGATTGAGGTCCAGCGCGACCATGCCCACGTTGTAGACCGAGAACGCGTTGTCGCCGGTCAGCTTGGACGCGGCCTCCAGCTGTTCCTTGGCCGGCCCCGGCTTGCCCTTGCCGTTCAGGTAGCCGGCGTAGATCAGGCGCACGATGACGTCGTCCGCCTTCCAGGCCAGCGCGCGCTTGAAGTAGCAGTCGACGGTGAACAGCGCGTCGGGCGGCTGGTCGCGCTTGGTGCGCTCGCCGTAGAGCATCATCGCCACCAGCGCGCGATGGTGGTTGGGGAAGGCGCGCAGCGTGTAGTCGATGTCGCTGCCGATCGTGCCGCGCTTGCACTTGACCAGCGCCTCGCAGGTGTCGATGAAGTGGGCGCCTTCGACCATCAGCAGCGGCGACATCTGCTTGGTCACCGGGTCGATCTCCGGCGCGTCCTTGTACTGGCGGTAGTCGTAGGGCCCGTAGTTGTTGGCCAGCCCGCCGCAGCCCACGCCCTGCGCGACGGCGGCCTGGGTGACGACGGCGCCGGCCAGCGCC
>NZ_VOSR01001063.1:0-818 GCF_007997345.1 Mitsuaria sp. TWR114 | reverse complement strand
TTCCGCGAGGTGGCGGACGCGCTCGCCGTGCGCGCGACGCTGGCCGACCGGCTCGCGCTGCAGCAGTCGCTGCTCGCGTCCTCCGAGCGGCAGCTGCGCCTGGCGGAAACCCAGTACCGCGCCGGCAGCACGACGCAGCTGGACCTGCTCGACGCGCAGCGCTCGCTGGTGGCCGCGCAGCAGGCGCTGGTGACGCTGCGGCTGAGCGAGCAGCTCAACCGCCTCACGCTCTACAAGGTGCTGGGTGGTGGCTGGCAGGCGCCGTCGGACGGGCCAGTCGCGCCGGCTGCTGCCTTGACCGGGACGACAGCAACGGCCGTGACGAGAGCGACGGCCGGCAGCGCCCGTGAATGACCAGGGATTGAGGGAGATCCGATGAAGCAGTGGATGAAGCCGGGCCGGCTGGTGGCGGTCGCGGCGGGCTTGGTGGTGATGGCGCTGATCGTGAAGGCGGTCTGGTTCAGCCCGCCTGCGCCGCCGCAGGTGACCTCGGCGGCGGTCGAGCGCGGCGACCTGGAGGTCAGCGTGCTGGCCACCGGCACGATCAATGCGTACAAGCTGGTGAGCGTCGGCGCGCGCGCGACCGGCGAGGTCAAGCGGCTGGCGGTGGCGCTGGGCGACAAGGTCAAGGAAGGCCAACTGATCGCCGAGATCGACGCGCTGACGCAGCAGAACGCGCTGCGCGACGCGCAGGCCTCGCTGCGCAGCGCGGAGGCGCTGCTCGGCGCCCGGCAGGCGACGCTGGTCCAGGCGGAGCTGGCCGCGAAACGGCAGCGCGAACTGGCCGCCGGTGACGCCGGGGCCCGCGCCGACCTCGA
>NZ_VOSR01001062.1:0-935 GCF_007997345.1 Mitsuaria sp. TWR114 | reverse complement strand
TGGCCCTCCGGCCGGCAGTCCTCGGCGCCCGGGGCGCCGCCGGCGGGACGGGCCGGCTTGGCGCAGCCCGCGCCGGCATCCACGCCAGCCAGGAAGAAGACCGCGCGCATCGCGGCTTCGTCGAAGAGCCGCGGACGTCGACGCAAATGCAGCGCATGCTGCGCCTCGTCCCAGCGGGCCTGGATGAAGAGGTTGGAGAAGGCCGGGTGCGCCTCGTCGCCGCGCTGCGGCGCCAGCGTGGCCTCGAAGCAGGACACCAGGTCCAGCGCCAGCGGCTGATCGCCGCGGTTGGTCAGCTCGACCTGACGCAATTCGCAATCGTCCTCCGGGCTGACCCACACCGTGGTGCAGCTGTGCAGGTCCGGCCAGGTCGCCTCGAACAGCGCGCGCTCGGCCTGCATGCGCGCCGCGTAGCGCGCGCGGGGATCGGGCGCCGGGCGCGCGGTGTTGCTGAACCAGTCGGCCTCGCCGGCGCGGCGCAGCATGGTGAAGCTGCCGTGCTGATCGCGCAGCAGGTCGTCGCGCCAGCGGGTGATGGCCACGCCGTCCCAGTTGCTGTAGCCACCGCCGTGGCTGCGCAGCACCACCGAGTAGCGGCCGTTGGTCAGCATGTGCGTCAGCGGCAGGGTCTCGGCCAGCGGCTCGCTCTCGCGCACCATGCGCGCCTTGCGGACCGCGCGCTTGCGCGGCAGCAGGTCGGCCGGCGGCGCCTGCAGCGGCGCGACCTCGCGCGGCGCGCGCTCATGCAGCAGCGTCGCCACCGCCTTGACGTGCGGGTCGCTCATCAGCCAGCGCCGCGGCGCGTCGTCGGCCAGCAGGGCGGTCAGCGCGACGAAGCCCATCGCCTGGTGATGCGCCATGTAGGTCCGCACCAGCGTGAAGCCGGCACCGGCGGTCTGGCGCTGCGGTGTGTAGTCCACCGCCTCGATGAAGCC
>NZ_VOSR01001061.1:1259-2551 GCF_007997345.1 Mitsuaria sp. TWR114 | reverse complement strand
CGCGGCGCCGGCCAGGCCCAGGGCCAGGCCGACGGCGGTGGCGGTCCGACAAAGAAGGGCCCGGCTGCGGGCAAGGGAATCCAACACGCGGTCAAACGTCATCGTGGTTCTCCGGGCAGCGGCAAGCCGCCCGTGCTGAGACAGGGAAATCGAAGAAAGGGGTGCACGGCGCTGCACGGGGGGGGACGAGGCCGCCAGGGGCCATCGATCCCGGCTTGTCGCGGACGGCAACAAGCGCATGGCGCGACGCGCGGGGCGTACGGTCGCGGCTCGGCCGCGACAAGTCTTCACTCGTTCATCACGGGCGCGATGCAAGCCACGCCGGGCTGGTATTTCTGCCGCTTCATGATGTGTCGGCGCGACAGGCGCTTCATCGCGGCGCCCCGGCCGGCGCCGACGGCGCGTCGAACAGGACCCGCCCGACCGCGGCGCCAATGACGCCGCCAGCGATGGGCGCGAGCCAGAACAGCCAGAGCTGTCCCAGCGCCCAGTCGCCGGCGAACAGCGCCACGCCGGCACTGCGCGCGGGGTTCACCGAGGTGTTGGTGACCGGGATGCTGATCAGGTGGATGAGCGTGAGCGCCAGTCCGATCGTCAGCGGCGCGAAGCCGGGCGCCGCCTGGCGCGAGGTCGCGCCCAGGATGACGAGCAGGAAGCAGGCGGTGAGCACGACTTCCGTCAGCGCGGCCGCCGCCAGCGAGTAGCCGCCCGGCGAGTGCGCGCCGTAACCGTTGGCGGCGAAGCCGCGGCGGCCAGGTCGACGCCCGGCTTGCCGCTGGCGATCACGGCGAGCACCGCGGCCGCGGCCACCGCCCCCAGCACCTGCACGACGATGTAGGGCAGCACGCCGCGCGCCTGGAAGCGCCCCGCCACGCACAGCCCGACCGTCACCGCCGGATTGAAGTGGCCGCCCGACAGCGGCCCCACCGCATGCGCCATCGTCAGCACCGACAGGCCGAAGGCCAGCGAGACACCGAGCAGTCCGATGCCCGATTCCGGAAAGGCGGCCGACAGCACGGCGCTGCCGCAGCCGCCCAGGACCAGCCAGAACGTGCCGACGAATTCGGCGATGAGCGCTTTCAAGATCCTTCTCCCAGTTCGTGCCGCAGGAACAGCGGCGGGCGGACTGTAGGAAGGGCCTGCGGGAGGGACCAGCGTCGCTGACGATTGTTGACGTTTGGTCCGTCAGCCGGCGGCGCGGGGCAGCTCGATGAAGAACAGGTTGCCGTCGTCGGCCGGGCGCCAGCCGGCGTCGCCGCCATGCCGCCGGGCCACCGAGCGGACGATGGCCA
>NZ_VOSR01001061.1:0-1249 GCF_007997345.1 Mitsuaria sp. TWR114 | reverse complement strand
ACCGGCGGTGGCGCGCGCGGCGCCCCCCGCGGCGCGGGCGAAGCGGTCGAACAGTGGCGCGGCTTCGGCCGGCGCCAGCGGCTCGCCCTGGCTGGCCACGTCGATGCGCCAGCCCGTCGCGGTCCGGGACAGCTCGCAGCGCACGACGCCGCCGGCGCGGCCGTACTTCAGCGCGTTGTCGACCAGGTTGCCCACGGCGCGCACCAGCAGCGCCACGTCGCCGTCGCAGACGGCCTCCTCGACCGGCGCGCGCGTCTCGATCGCGACGCCGCGCTGGCGCGCCTCGGACCAGGCGCCGTCCACCGCTTCGACGATCACGTCGCGCAGGTCCAGCGGCGCCGTCCGCAGCGCCTCGGGCGCTTCCGCCCGGGCCAGTTCGACGAAACCTTCGGCCAGCGCCAGCGCGCGCCGGGTCTGGACCTCGATCGCCGCCAGGGTCGGTCCGTTGGCGTCGGCGCCGGCGTCGGCCAGCTCGATCAGGGCCAGCGTCGCGGACAAGGGCGCGCGCAGGTCGTGGGAGAGGAAATCCATCGCCTGCCGGCGCTGGCCCTCGAGCTGGCGCAACCGGCTCGCCGCCGCGGTCAGCGCGGCCATGCGGCGGTCCAGCGGATCGCCCCCGGACGCGGAGACGGCCAGGCCGTCGCGTGGCGGCAGCCGCTCCCGCACGCGGTGGAACTCGCGCTCGAGGTAGGCGAGCGCGGTCTCGAGGCGCTGCCAGCTCCAGAGCGGGATCACGAGCGCCAGGCCCGCCAGCGCCGCCGACGGCGCCCACACCACGCCGGCCAGATGGTGCAGCGCCCAGGCGAGCACCACGATCGCCGGCATCAGGCCAAGCGCCACGCCGAGCCCGACGCGCGGCCGCGTCCGGCGCAGCACCGCGAGCGCGAGCAGCAGCGGCGTCACCGCCAGCAAGGCGCCCTGCCACCACGTCGGCGGGCGCAGAGTCCTTCCCTCGCGCAGCGCGACCAGGGCCTGCGCGGTGATCTCCACGCCCGGCATGAGCGCCTCGGTGCGCGACACCGGGGTGGGATAGGCATCGGTCAAGCCCGGCGCGGTGGCCCCGACCAGCACGGTCGCCTCCTTGAAGGTGGCGGCGTCCACCCGGCCGCGCAGCACGTCGACGTAGGACACGCGCCGGACGCTGCCGGGCGGTCCGGCGAACGGGATGAGGAAACGCGCGACCGGTTCCAGCGACCGGCCTCCGCCCGTCCTGCCCGTCCGGCCGTTCCCGCCGTTCCCGCCGTTCCCG
>NZ_VOSR01001060.1:0-2354 GCF_007997345.1 Mitsuaria sp. TWR114 | reverse complement strand
GTGCCCAGCACCAGCAGCATCAGGCCCAGCGCCATCGGCGCGACCAGCGAGCGCCGCAGGTTGTCGATCAGCTTCCAGCGGTTGATGGGCGCGATGCCGTAGCGCCGCGCCCCAGCGATGAAGGGCAGCAGCTGCCAGTCGCCGCGCGTCCAGCGATGCAGCCGGGCGTGGGCCACGTCGGCATGCATCGGCGAGTCCTCGACCAGCGTGATGTCGGACACGCCGGCGCAGCGCGCGATGCTGCCCTCCAGCAGGTCGTGGCTCAGCACCTGACCCTCGGGCAGGCGCGCGTCCAGCACCGCATGGCAGGCGCGCACGTCCAGCAGGCCCTTGCCGGTGAAGCTGCCTTCGCCGAACAGGTCCTGGAAGATCTCCGAGCTGACCGCGCTGTAGGGATCGATGCCGAACTGGCCGACGAAGAGCCGGTGATAGGGCGTGCTGGCGGCGTCGTCGGGCATGGGCGCGAGCACCCGCGGCTGGAGGATCGCGTAGCCCTCGACGACGCGGCGGGTGACCGCGTCCACCCGAGGCCGGTTCATCGGATGCGCGGCGGTGCCCACCAGCGCGCGCAGCCGGCCCGGCGGCATGTCGGTGTCGGCGTCCAGCGTGATCAGGTGGCGCACGCCGGGCGCGGGCTGCGACATCGCGCCGAAGTCGGCGAACGGCGACGCGCCCGCCGGCGCGGCCAGCAGCCGCAGCAGGCGTTCGAGCTTGCCGCGCTTGCGCTCCCAGCCGATCCAGCGGCGCTCGGTCGAGGACCATTCGCGCGCCCGGTGCAGCAGCAGGAAGCGCGGACGGCCATCGGCCAGCGGGCCGTGGCGCTCGTTGAGCGCCGCGATGGCGTCGGCCGCGGTGACCACGATCATCGTGTCGCCGGGATGGTGTTCCTCGTAGGCATCGGCGAGGTCGCTGAGCAGCGCGAACTGCACCAGCCGTTCGGGGTTGGCCAGGTGGTGCTGCTCCAACTGGGCGACCAGCGGGGCGACGGCCTCCTCGCGCGTCAACAGCACCGGCATGACGACCAGCGTGCGTTCGGCGTCGGGCAGACCCTGGGAGAAATCCAGGCGGGGCAAGCGCGCCGGCCGGGCCAGCTCGCTGATCCAGCGGTTGGTGAGCGCGACCACGGCCTCGCCGATCGGCCCGGCGGCCAGCAGCGCGGTCAGCACCAGCAGCCAGGGCGCGGCATCGGGCCGCGCCTGGTTCATCAGCCAGGACAGGCCCAGCAGGCCCAGCAGCGCCAGGCCGGCCAGGTAGGCCACCGCCGCCCAGCGCTGGCCCGGGGCGGTGTCGTGGGGCGGCCAGGCGTGCTCGTGCAGGCCCAGCGCCGCGAGCAGCGTCGGACGTCCGGCCCCGCGCCACCAGTAGATCGGCGCGCTGCGCCGGTCGGGTTCGCCGTCCTGCGGCGGACCGGCGCCCTGCGTCAGCGCCAGCAACTGGCGCGCGACCTCGAGTTCCGGGCGACCGGACTTGCGGGCCAGGCGCTCGATCTCGTGCAGCGTCAGGTCCTGGGTGTCCGGCGCCTCGGCCGCGAAGACCGGCGACTCGCCCAGCGTCCGCATCACCGGGCTGACCGACTGGATCAGCTGGCGCCAGTGGGTCTGGTCGATGCGCCGCAGCGCGGTGATCGCGTTGCGGATGCTCTGCAAGTCCTTGATCGATTCGTCCTGCTGCCGCGCCAGCGCCTGCGCCGGCGCGGGCAGCCGGGTGCTCAGCCAGGCGGCCAGCTCGCCCATCAGCGGCTGGGGCAGTTCCTCCAGGCGGTGGTCGAGCTGCAGCCAGAAGGCCTCCGCAACGCCGCGCTCTGCCATGCGCGGCTCCAGGGCTGTGATCGCCTCGATGCCGGACGCCGCCGGATGGCCGTCGTACCAGTGGTGCACCACGTCGCGGGCCGCCTGCAGCGTCGCGAAGCGCTCGGCCAGCCGGCGCAGGTTCTCGACCAGCACCACCCGCAGCGTCGTCGGCAGCGCCCACAGCTCGGCGAGGGACAGCGGGCTTTCCTCCTGGTAGGCGCGCAGGTAGGCGGCCAGCAGCCCGGTGTCGAAGCCGCCGTCGGTGTGCGCGACCCAGGCCCAGGCCACGCCGTAGATGCGGGGCAGGCCGGCGAGCGGTTCGTCGCGCAGCCGCGGCAGCAGGCGGAAGAAGTTGCGCGGCAGGCCGCGGCGGACCTGGTGCGTCTGCTCGTCGATCAGCGCGGCGTTGTCCAGCAGCCACTTCCCGGCGGCGCCGAGGTGGCGGAAGTCGCGATGGCGCTTCTCGAGCAGCCGCCGTGTCTGCTGCAGCATCGCGACGTTGTCGTCGAGCCGCGGAAAGAACTGCCCGGCGCCGGCGGTGCCCTGGATCGCCTGGGCCTGCGC
>NZ_VOSR01000106.1:0-2055 GCF_007997345.1 Mitsuaria sp. TWR114 | reverse complement strand
GAAGTTGCGGCCCTTGAGCAGGCCCAGGAAGGCCTCGGGCGCGTTCTCCAGGCCCTGCGCGACGCTCTCGCGGTACTTGAGCTTGCCGGTGGCCACCAGCGTGCCGAGCTCCTTGAGCGCCTCGGGCCAGACGGCCATGTGCTCGGAGACGATGAAGCCCTCGATCTTCATCCGGTTCACCAGGATCAGCTGCGGCGCGCTCATCGGGATCGGCTCGCCGTTGTAGCCGGCGATCATGCCGCACATGGCGACGCGGCTGAACGGGTTGGCGCGGTGCATCACGGCGTCGAGGATCATGCCGCCGACGTTCTCGAAGTAGCCGTCGATGCCGTCGGGGCACTCCGCCTTCAGCGCGGCGGACAGCGACTTCACGTCGCCATGCTGCTTGTAGTCGATGCAGGCGTCGAAGCCGAGTTCCTCGACGACATAGCGGCACTTGTCCGCGCCGCCGGCGATGCCGACCGCGCGCGCGCCGCGCACCCTGGTCGCACCGCTGGAGGAACTGGCCCGCCTGCTGGACGTCGCCGGCCTGCACATCGCGCCGCTGACGCGCTACGACCGCCAGCATGGCCACATCGTGATCGGCTACCAGGGCCTGCGCGCCCACCGCCAGGACCTGCGCGCGCTGATCGACGCGATGCCCGAGCTGCTGCGCGTCATCGAGCAGGCCGCGCTGGTGGACCAGCTGCAGGACGAGAGCGCCTCGCACGAGCGCGTGCGCATCGGGCGCGACCTGCACGACAGCGCCATCCAGCCCTACCTGGGCCTCAAGTACGCGGTCGAGTGCGTCGCGATGCGCATCCCGGCCGAGAACCCGGCGCGGGCCGAGGTCGACGCGCTGGCCGAGCTGGTCAATGCCGAAGTGGCCTCGCTGCGCGAGCTGATCTCGGGCCTGCGCACCGGCGCGCGCGGCGGCGACAACGCGCTGGTGCCGGCCGTGCGGCGCCAGGCGCGACGCTTCGCGCTGCTGTTCGGCATCGAGGTCGAGGTCGAGTGCCCCGAGTCGCTGCCCAGCTCGCGCGCCCTGGCCGGCGCGCTGTTCCACCTGCTCAACGAGACCCTGAACAACGTGCGCAAGCACACGCAGGCCCGGCATGTGCGCATCGCGCTGCACGGCGAGGACGGCGCGGTGACGCTGCGCGTCGTCGACGACAGCGGCTCGGTCACCGGCCGCGCCGCGCCGGCCTTCCATCCGCATTCGCTGCATGAGCGCGTCGCCGAACTCGGCGGCTCGCTGACGATCTCGCGCCGGGACGGGCTCGACACCGAGCTGCTGTTCCGGATCCCGACCTGACCCCGCTTTCCGGACGCCGGGGAGGACGGCGTCCGACAGCTTCACAAGGAGAACGCCGATGACCGTGACCGTCCCACTCCCCGGCCTGGCAACCCGCCCCATCCGGGTCTTTGTCGCCGAGGACCACCAGATCACCCTCTGGGGGCTGAACCAGCTCATCGAGGCCTCGCGGCCCCGCATGGAGATGGTCGGCTGCGCCTCGACGCTGGACGAGCTGCTGTGCCACGACGGCCTGCCTGGCGCCGACCTGCTGCTGCTCGACCTGGACCTGGGCGGGCAGGACGCGGCCGCGGCCATGGACGCGCTGCGCCAGCGCGGCAACGCGCAGGTGCTGGTGCTGACCGGCGCCGACGACGCGGCCCTGCACCGCGGCGCGGTGATGCGCGGCGCGCGCGGCGTGGTGCACAAGTCCGCGCCGGCGGCGACCATCCTGCGCGCGATCGAGTGCGTCAGCGAGGGTCAGGTCTGGCTGCATCGCGCGCTGATGGGCGAGGTGCTGGGAATGCTCACCGACGGCGCGCCGCGGGCCGCCGCGCCGCGCGACCCCGAGGCCGAGCGCATCGCCAGCCTGACGCCGCGCGAGCGCGACATCATCGGCGTGCTGCTGCGCCAGGCCGGCGCGAAGCTGCTGTCGGTGGCCGACACGCTGCGCATGAGCGAGCACACCCTGCGCAACCACCTCACCACGATCTACGCCAAGCTGGGCGTGCGCGGGCGGCTGGAGCTGCACGTCTACGGGACCGCGCACGGCCTGGACCGCG
>NZ_VOSR01001059.1:0-1078 GCF_007997345.1 Mitsuaria sp. TWR114 | reverse complement strand
CGCTGCACGACGCGCCGGGCGGCGGGCTGCTGGTGCGGGTCGCGCTGCCAATGCCCCGGGAAGAGCGCGGACCGCGCTGATCCCGGCGCCCTCGGAACTTCCGCTTGTCCTACACGCGCGCGCACTCCTCTCCGGCAGAGACGCGTGCGAAGCCTGGGTACCGTTCACGGCAACGTTTCAGAGGGATGCCATGACCACCAACCCGCCGATCACCGCCGCCGACCGTCTGCTCAGCCGCCCCTTCGAGCGCCCGCTCGACCCCTCGCTTGATCGCGCCACCCCGGCGTCTCAAGCCGCACCTCGCGCCGACGAGGTCGAGCGGCAATGCTCCGCGCGGCGCCTCAGCGACGCGGCGCTGGACGCGATTGCCGAGCTGGCCGTGCTGACCGACAACACCGACGAAGCCACCCTCGAATCGGCCTGCCGCCAGGCCATCGCGCAGGATCCCTGCCACGTCGAGTCCTTCGCCCTGCTGACCACGCTGCTGAGCCGCCAGGGCCGCCATGACGAGGCGCTCGAGCTCATCGACCAGGCGGTCGGCTGGTGTGGCGACATCGCCGCGCTGTACCACTTCGCCGGGTGCGTGCTCGAGAGCGCGGGTCGCCTGCCGCAAGCGATCGCCTCGTTCGAGCAGGCCCTGGACCTCAACCCGGCGCTGGCCGAATCGCATTACCGCCTCGGCGCGCTGTGCGAGCGGCTCGGCGAGCCACGCGCGTCGGCGGCGCACTTCCGCGTCTATCGCCGCCTGGTCGACGAGAACCGCTCGAACCAACGCCTGAGCTGAAGGCGGGGCGAGATCGGTGCTGAGTCAAGCGCGCGGAGCGGGACTAGCGCCGCAGTCAGCGCCCTGCGCGAGCAGGCCGCCCGTTAGCATCCGCGCATGACCGCTTCCGCCCCATTGCCCGCCGCGGACCCGCTGCACGTCGGCATCGTCGGCTGTTCCGCCGAAGGCGCCGCCCTCTGTTACCGCACGATCTGCGCCGAAGGCGCGGGGCTGCTCGGGCCGCACGCGCATCCCGAGCTCAGCCTGCACACGCCCTCGCTGCACCGCTATGTCGAGGCGCTGGATCGCGGTGAC
>NZ_VOSR01001058.1:0-2224 GCF_007997345.1 Mitsuaria sp. TWR114 | reverse complement strand
CGGCGCGGCTCGCGGCCGTCGCCGGCGGCGCAGGGCTCAGCCGTCCGCGAGCGCGCGCCGCGTCGCGGCGTCCGCGGGGGAAGAAATGCTCCACGCGCAGCGACGCCAGCGTGACGTCCAGTGGCGAGCCGAAGCTGGTGAACGCCGAGAACAGGCTGAGCACGCCCGCCGACGAGCGCAGCCGCGTGTGCAGCAGCGGCGTGTGCGCGTCCGGCGTGACGCGCTGCGGCACATGCGGACGCAGTTCCTCCAGCAGCGGCTTGAGCTCGGCGAAATGCGCGGCCTCGTGCTGGGCGCGGCTCCAGAGCGCGGCGCAGACCTCGGCCTCGTTCTCGCACAGGGTGCGCAGCCCGCCCGGTTGCAGGCAGGCGCGCAGCAGGTTGAAGCCCGGCTGAAGCATCGCCTCGGCGTCGACGCCCAGCAGCGTCATCAGCCGGTGCGCGCCGCGGTTGGCCATCACCAGGTTCCAGCCGCCGTCCAGCACCAGCGCGGGCGCGGGGTCGTGCGCGTCGAGCAGATGGCGCAGCGCCTCGCGCACCGCGCCGAGGTCGGGATCGTCGAGCGAGCGGCGCGGATAGTGCGGCGCGTAGCCGGCGGCCAGCAGGGCCTCGTTGCGGCGCGGCAGCGGCGCGTCCAGCGCGTCCAGCAGCGCGATCAGCATCTCGCGGCTGGGCCGCGCGCGGCCGGTCTCGATGCAGCTCAGGTGGCGCTGCGACACGCCCACGCGCAGCGACAGCTCGAGCTGGCTCAGGCGGCGCTCGCGGCGCAGCTGCGGCAGCAGCACCGTGACGGGGGAGGTCGCGGAGGTCGAGGCGGTGAACGTGTTCATGCGGGGCATGCTAGCCGCGGGGTGGAGGGCGGCAATGACCTCGGAGGTCATTGAGCCGGCGCGCGCCGCCGCCGAGACTGACCGCCATGTTCAACCCGTCGATGACCTCAAGGAGCCCGTCATGCTGAAGATCTCCCTCGCCCTGGTGTTGGCCGTGTTCGGCGCGTATTCGATGCACGTCGTCGTGGAGCTGGGTTACGTCGGCCTGTGGATGTCGCTGTTCGAGCGGCCCGGCAGCCGCCAGGCGGTGGCCGACCTGATGATCGCCTGCGTGCTGCTGCTGGGCTTCCTGTGGCGCGACGCGCGGCAGCAGGGCCGTCGCTTCTGGCCGTATGCGGTGATCACGCTGGCGGCCGGCTCGGTCGGTCCGCTGCTGTACCTGCTGCTGGCGCCCAAGGCCGCGACCGCGCCGGCGCCCCGGGCCGACGGCCTTCAGGCCTCGCCCAGCAAGTCCTGACCCTCGTCCAGCGGCGGCGCTTCGGGCGCCGCCTTCGCGAGCGCCATCCAGGTGCCGAAGTCCGGCCTCATCGGCCGGCGCGGCGCCGGACGGCCCAGCTCGAAGCGCCAGCCCTCGCCCAGTTCATGCGCGAACAGCACGCCAAAGGCGGGCGGGATTTCCTCCACCGCGGCGATGCCCGCGCGCAGCACGTACCAGCACTGGCCGCTCAGCGCGAGGTAGGCCTGCGCCTTGGCCGGGCGGCGGAGTTCCGAGAGCAGGTCGGCGCGGCTGACCTTGATCTCGTGGACGGCCGGTTCGAGGTAGTCCTCGACGGTGGTGTTGCGCACCGAATAGACGTCGGGCATCGCGTTGACCCAGCGCAGGCGGTCGGGTTCGTCCTCGCGCGGCAGTCCGGCGCGCAGCGACAGTCCGCGCCAGACCACGCGCCCCGCGCGCTGCAGCTCCACGGCCATCCGGCCGACCAGGTCCTCGTGCCGGTCGCGGGCGGCGCGGTTCCTGCGCAGGCCCAGGTGCAGGACCTCGATGCCGGGGGCGGTCAGCCGCAGCGTCTCGCGGCCGTGCGCGTCCTGCTGGCGCTCCAGCCAGCCCAGCGCCAGCAGCTCCACCTCCAGCATGTCCTGGCACGGCCAGCCCGCCGAGCGCCACAGCTGGCGCAGGCGGCGGATCTGGATCACGGTGGGACGGAGCGGCGGCGAGGACATCCGGCGATGTTGCCGCATGCGGCGTCCGGGCGCGTCAGCAGAGGCGCCCCGACGCGCTGGCGATCAGCGTTCGCGACGCACGACGCCACGCGCCGTGCCATCGCCACCGAGCATGAACACCGTGTAGACGCTGTCGGCCAGCGCGGCGAAGCTGGGCTCGGTGTGCAGCGTCGCCGCCGACTGGGTGGCGGCGACCGTCAGCAGCGCGGACGTGGTGGCCGTCACCGTGCCGCC
>NZ_VOSR01001057.1:0-2297 GCF_007997345.1 Mitsuaria sp. TWR114 | reverse complement strand
ATCGCGCAGCCGCGCCGCCAGCGGACGGTCGCTGTCCTGCACCGGCACCGCGCCGCCATAGACACGGCGGCACAAGCCGTCGGCCGCGAGCGCGCGCAGGTCGCGGCGGATCGCGTCCTCGGAGAGCTTGAATTCGGTGGCGAGGTCCGCCGCCACGACGGACTGGCCCGCCGAGAGGCGCTCGGCGATGAGCTGCCGGCGGGCTTGGGGAAGGTCGGGTTGCGTCATGTCGCGCCTCGGTTGAAGCGCCGCAGTATGCATGATCAATCCTGTTTCTGCACGTTCATGCACGATTCGTCGACCGCTGCTCGCACCGGGGCAGGCCGCCGCTTCACCCCTGCCGCCTCCCCCGCTGTGGGGAAACATCCCTGATCCGAGGGGCCTCGCCTTCCCTCCCATGGGGGTCGGCCTCCCTAGTCCATGGGTTTTTTCGTGAAGCGCCGCCGCCGAAAGTCGCCCCGGGCGGTCGATGTTGGCCGTCAGGAGACAGGTATGACTTCGTTGACTGTGATGCGTCGTCGCATGGCCGCCTGGGCGGCCCTGTGCGGCGCGACCGCCGCGCTGCTGGGCATGACGCCCGCCGCGGCACAAACCCTCAAGCCCGAGACCGACGTGGTCCAGGGCGTGACCCTGCGCACCGGCGAGGCGCTGCGCGTGGGCGGCTACTCGGCGCTGCGCGCGAAGGCGCTGCAATCGCCGCGCAAGCTGCGGGTGATCGCGCGGCTGTCGGCCTACGCGACCGGGGCCGGTCCCGCCGGCGAGCCCTTGCGCGCGATCGGCGAGACGCCCGCGATCCGCGGCGCA
Source organism: Mitsuaria sp. TWR114 (assembly GCF_007997345.1). Lineage (NCBI taxonomy): Bacteria > Pseudomonadati > Pseudomonadota > Betaproteobacteria > Burkholderiales > Sphaerotilaceae > Roseateles > Mitsuaria sp. TWR114. The sequence goes on along the minus strand of NZ_VOSR01001057.1, from coordinate 1,493 downwards.
CGCGACCAGCTGGTGCTGCGCCTGCGAGCCCGCGGCGCCGACGCGGTGGAAGGCCTGCCCGACACCGCGCTGGTGGTGATGGAGGTCGATGCGGCCCAGCTCGATGCGCTGGTCGCCAACGGCGAGATCGCCGAGCTGACCGAGGACGTGCCGGTGCCCGCAACGCTGGCCGAGTCCGACCCGCTGGTGCGGGCGCCGCAGGCCCATGCACTGGGCGCGCGCGGCGCCGGCACGACGGTGGCCATCCTCGACACCGGCGTGCAGGCCAACCATCCGTTCCTGAACGGGCGCGTCGTCGAAGAGGCCTGCTTCTCGACGACCTCGGCGGCCAACAACTCGACCTCGCTCTGCCCGGGCGGCGCGTCCAGCAGCACGGCGGTCGGCTCCGGCGCGGCCTGCGCGATCAGCGGCTGCGACCATGGCACCCACGTGGCCGGCATCGCCGCCGGCCGCGCCACCGGCGCCACCACCTTCAACGGCATGGCGCCGGACGCCAACCTCATGGCCGTGCAGGTGTTCTCGCGCTTCACCGACTCGGCGGGGAACACGCCCTGCGCGAACTCGAACAAGGCCTCGCCCTGCATCCTGAGCTTCACCTCGGACCAGATCCGCGGCCTGCAGCGGGTGCTGGAGCGGCGCGCGACGCGCAACATCGTCTCCGCCAACATGAGCCTGGGCGGCGGCGTCAACGCCGCGGCCTGCGATGCCGATGCCCGCAAGGACGTCATCGACGACCTGCTGGCCGTGCGCGTGGCCACGGTGATCGCGTCGGGCAACAACGGCTCGGCCACCGGCGTCAGCGCGCCGGGCTGCATCTCGACCGCGGTGACGGTGGGCTCGACAACCAAGAGCGACCTCGTCTCCAGCTTCTCCAACAGCGCGGCGCTGGTGGACCTGCTGGCGCCGGGATCGGGCATCACCTCGTCGGTGACCGGCGGCGGCTTCGGCGCGAAGAACGGCACCTCGATGGCGACGCCCCATGTGGCGGGCGCCTTCGCGGCGATCCGCTCGGTCGTCCCGGGCGCCAACGTCGGCGACATCCTCGGCGCGCTGCAATCGACCGGCGTCGCGATCACCGACACGCGCAACAACCTCACGCGCCGGCGCATCAACCTGGAAGCGGCGGTGAACCAGCTCGCGCCGCAGCCCTTCGCGCTGTCCAGCGGCATGCTGTTCCAGATGCATGCCGACGGCCGCATCTGGGCCCACACCGGCGTGGCCTGCAATGGCGCCGGCTGCCCGGGCTGGGTGCTGCTCGACGCCAACCCGGCGACGCGCGCGATCGCGGCCGGCGGCAACGCGCTGTACCAGCTGCACGCGGACGGGAAGGTCTGGCGCTACACCGGCATCCGCTGCGGCGGCAATGCCTGCCCGGGCTGGCAGATGCTGGACAACAACCCGGCGACGAAGCAGATCGCGGCGGGCGGCACCTCGCTCTACCAGCGGCATGCGGACGGGAAGATCTGGCGCTCGACCGGCGCGGCCGCATGCCA
>NZ_VOSR01001056.1:0-3234 GCF_007997345.1 Mitsuaria sp. TWR114 | reverse complement strand
CGGCTGACGGCCTCGGCACGGGCCAGCGGCGCCAGCCGATCGTGCTGCTGCTGGGCCCGCGCGAGCGCGGCCTCGGCCCGCTGGAGCGCGGCGGCCGCGATGGCGGCCTCCACCTGGAAGGGCGCGGCATTGATCGCGAACAGCGGTTGCCCGGCGCGCACCTCGGCGCCCTCCTGGAACAGCCGGCGCTGCACGATGCCGCTGACCTGCGGCCGGATCTCGGCCACGCGCAGCGCGGCGACGCGGCCGGGGAAATCCTCCGAGACGGTCAGCGCCTCGGGCTTCAGCGTGGTCACCGTCACGGCGGGCGGCAGCGCCGGCGGCATCTCACCGGCCTCCATCCCGCACGCGGCCAGCAGGCTCGCGGCCAGGGCGCCCGCGCCGCGCCGGACCCAGGGCGTTCGATTCTTCATGTTCACGTCGCTTTCAGACTTCAGGGACAGCGGCGATCGCAGTCGCCAAGGGGCCGGAGTCTGGGCGGCGTCGATGGAGGCCAGGCTGAGGAACTGTGGAGATTCGATGGAGCGGCGATCGCCGGAGGAGAATCCGCGCCCATGACGGATGCCTTCACCAGTTCCCTCGTGCTGATCGTCGAGGACGAGCCCGAGATCGCCGACATCCTCCAGGCCTACCTGGAGCGCGAAGGCCTGCGCACCGCGCGCGCCACCGATGGCCGGCGCGCGCTGGAGCATCACCTCGCGCTCAAGCCCGACCTGGTGCTGTTGGACGTGCAGATGCCGCTGCTGGACGGCTGGCAGGCGCTGGCCGCGATCCGCCAGCGCGGCGACACGCCGGTGATCCTGCTGACCGCGCTGGACCAGGACGTCGACAAGCTGACCGGGCTGCGCATCGGCGCCGACGACTACGTCGTCAAGCCCTTCAACCCGGCCGAGGTGGTGGCGCGCGTGCAGGCGGTGCTGCGCCGCGCGGGCCGGCCCAGCCGACCGCCCGCGCCGGTGCTGCGCGTGGCGCCGTTCGAGATCGATCTGGAGAACCATGTCGCGACCGCCGAGGTCGGCGGCCTGCCGCAGCGGCTGTCGCTGACGCTGACGGAGTTCCGGCTGCTGGCCGAGATGGCGCGCCATCCGCGGCGCGCCTACAGCCGCGCCGAGCTGCTCCAGGCCTGCCTGCCCGAGGGCGACGCGCTCGAGCGCACCGTGGACAGCCACGTCAGCAAGCTGCGCCGCAAGCTCGAGGACCTGGGCGTCGAGGGCGTGCCGGCCAGCGTGCGGGGCATCGGCTACCGCTTCCGGGAGGTCGAATGAATCCCGCGCCGGCACGCCGGCGGGCGGAGCTCCCTGCCGGCGGGCTGAGCCGGCAGATCGTGCTGTCGATGACGATGGTCGCGTTCTGGCTGACGGTGCTGGTGATCAGCACCTCCTTCGCCTTCTATTACGTGCTGTCGCGGGTGCAGCCCGAGATCATGGAGACCGACTCCATGGCGTTGACGCCGCCCGAGATCGTCTGGATGGTGCTCACCACGATCGCGGCGATGGCGGGCGCGGCCTGGGTCGCCTCGCGGCTGGCGCGGCGCATCCTGGTGCCGCTGAACTCGGTGGCGGACTGCATCCAGCAGGTCGCCGCCGGCGACCTCAGCGCCCGCGCCGTCGGTGGCGACCTGTCGCTGGGCGAGGCCTCGCGGCTGGTCGAGGATTTCAACTCGATGGCCGACCAGCTCGAGCGCGTCACCCAGGAAAAGGCGCAGTGGAACGCGGCGATCGCGCATGAGCTGCGCACGCCGGTGACCATCCTGCGCGGCCGTCTGCAGGGGCTGGCGGACGGTGTCTTCGAGCCGTCCGAGGCGCAGTTCCGCAAGCTGTTGTCGCAGGTGGAGGGCCTGTCCCGACTGATCGACGACCTGCGCACGCTGGGCCTGTCCGAGAGCGGCCACCTGCACCTGCAGATCGTCGAGACCGACCTCGCCGAGGAAGTGCGGAAGGTTGTCGACGTGTACGAGCACGCGATGGCGGCGGCGGGCCAGCGCGTCGTCCTCGACCTGCCGCCGGGCCGCGCCCACGTCGACCCGGTGCGCCTGCGCCAGGTGCTGCTGGCGCTGCTCGAGAACGCCCGCAAGTACGCGGTGCCAGGCGTCGTGCGCGTGCATGCGGGCGTGAGCCGCGGCGTCTGCGTGCTGCGCGTCGAGGACGAGGGACCTGGCGTGCCCGCGGCCGTCGCGCAGCGCGTCTTCGAGGCGTTCTGGCGCGCGGAGAGCTCGCGCTCGCGCGACAGCGGCGGCACCGGATTGGGATTGGCGGTGGTCGGCGCGATCGCGCGCGCGCATCGCGGCCACGCGGTGTGCGTGCCGTCGCCGCTGGGCGGGACGGCGATCGAGCTGACCTGGCCGGACACGCCGGCCGGGGGCTCAGGCGTAGGAGCCGCCGAGCGCTGACGTTGACGTTGGCATCGACGTCGGCATCAGCGAGCGGTAGAAGGCCTCGATCCGGGCGACCGCCAGGTCGCGGTCATAGGGCGACAGGTCATAAGCGACGCGGGACCGCACCCGGCCATGCCCCGGCAGGCGCAGGCCGCGGATGCTCGCCTGCAAGGCCGTGCCCAGCGCGGTGACGTCCTCCAGCGGCACGAGCGTCGCCGGCGCGTCCGACAACAGCTGCTGCAGCCCGTTCGTGCGCGTGGCCACGATGGGCAACCCGGCGCGCATCGCCTCCAGCACCGCCAGCGGCAGCGCCTCCTCGCGCGAGGGGGAGACGAACAGGTCCATGTCCTCCAGCACCGCGTCGATGTCGTCGCGGAAGCCGAGGAAGTGGATGCCGGGATGACCCGCGGCCAGCCGCTTCAGCGCCCTCGCCTCCCGACCCTCGCCGAGGATGGCCAGCACCGCGTGGCCCGGCGCATGCCGCGAGAACGCACGGATCAACAGATCGACCCCCTTGCTGCGATGCAGCCGGGCGACGGTGCCGACGAGCACCTGGTCATCGGCCAGCTTGAGCTGCTCGCGCAGGCCCGGCCGTCGCGGCGCTTCGCCCAGCGCCTTGGGCTGATCCGATCGCGGCGGCCAGTTGTAGATCACGCGCGCCGCGCCGAGGTAGTCGCCGAGCGAGTCCCACTGCGCCTGGTTGACGCAGATCAGGCCGTCGAGCCGCTCGTGGTGATGGGCCTTGTAGCCGACGTGCAGCGTGCCGAAGCGCAGCGCCGCCTCGCAGCGGGCGACGGTCTTGCAGGCGGGGCCGAGGTGGCCGTGGCAGAGGTCCGCGCCCAGCCGGCGCAGCAGCGCAT
>NZ_VOSR01001055.1:0-9882 GCF_007997345.1 Mitsuaria sp. TWR114 | reverse complement strand
CGTCAGGCCGCCGGGCAGCGCATCGGGCAGCAGCACCAGCACGTCGACGTCCGAATGCGGGAACAGCTCGCCGCGGCCGTAGCCGCCGACGGCGACCAGCGCGGCCTCCGGCGCCGCGGCGGCGATGCCGGAATGCGTCCAGAGCGCCTGCAGCGTGCCGTCGACATGCCGGGCCAGCAGGCGCATCAGCCGCGTGGCGGCGGCGACGCTGGCCTTGGCGGCCGCGAAGTCCTCCAGCTGCTGCTGCTTGCCGGCCTTGAAGCGCTGGCGCAGGTCGGCGACGGTCAGCGGGGCGGCGTCGGAGGGCGCCGCGGCCGGCGATGCGCCGGCCTCGCCCGGCGTCCTGGCGTTCATGCGCGGTCCGCCGCGATCAGGCCGGGACGGCCTGCGGCGCGACGAAGGCCGGCGGCGGCGGCGTGCCGGCCGACTGCGTCAGGATCTCGAAGCCGGTCTCGGTGACCAGCACCGTGTGCTCCCACTGCGCCGACAGCGAGCGGTCCTTGGTGACGATGGTCCAGCCGTCGCCCATCTCGCGGATCTCGCGCCGGCCGGCATTGATCATCGGCTCGATGGTGAAGACCATGCCCGGCACCAGTTCCTCGAGCGTGCCCGGGCGGCCGTAGTGCAGCACCTGGGGCTCCTCGTGGAACTTCTGGCCGATGCCATGGCCGCAGAACTCGCGCACGACGCTGAAGCCGGCATTCTCGGCGAAGGTCTGGATCGCATGGCCGATGTCGCCCAGGCGCGCGCCCGGCTTGACCTTCTGGATGCCCTTCCACATCGCGTCGTAGGTGAAGGAGCACAGCCGCTTGGCCGCGATCGAGCCCTCGCCGACGACGAACATGCGGCTGGTGTCGCCGTGCCAGCCGTCCTTGATGACGGTGACGTCGATGTTCACGATGTCGCCGTTCTTCAGCGGGCGGTCGTTGGGAATGCCGTGGCAGACCTGGTGGTTGATCGAGGTGCAGATCGACTTCGGGTACGGCGTGTAGCCCGGCGGCTGGTAGTTCAGCGGGGCGGGGATGCCTTGCTGGACATTCACGATGTAGTCGTGGGCCAGCTTGTCGAGGTGGTCGGTGGTGACGCCCGGCTTGACGTGCGGGGTCAGCATGTCCAGCACCTCGGACGCCAGACGGCCGGCGATGCGCATGGCGTCGATGTCGGCGCCGGTCTTGATCGTGATGGTCATAAGGCCGGCATTTTAGGCGTTCGGCCATCCCCCCGCAGGGGTGGACGCGTTCCCCATCCGGGGGAACGCGTCATCGGGGCGTCAGCTTCGCGGCGTGCCGGGCCGGGCGGCGCTCACTCGGCCCAGACGATCAGGCCGGTGTAGGCGGTGACCAGCACCACGATGCCGAAGGCGATCCGGTACCAGGCGAAGGGCACGAAGCTGTGGCTGGCGATGTAGCGCAGCAGCCAGCGCACGCAGATCCAGGCGCTGACGAAGGAGAAGAACAGGCCGACCGCGAACAGCGGGATGTCGCCGGTCGACAGCACCGAGCGCTCCTTGTAGAGGCTGTACAGGCCAGCGCCGATCAGCGTCGGGATCGCCAGGAAGAAGCTGAAATCGGTCGCCGCCTTGCGCGACAGGCCCAGCAGCATGCCGCCGATGATGGTCGCGCCCGAGCGGCTGGTGCCCGGCACCATCGCCAGGCACTGCACCAGGCCGACCTTGAGCGCGTCCAGCGGGCTCATGTCGTCGACCTCGTGGATGCGCACGGCGCTTTGCTGGCGGCGTTCCGCCCACAGGATGATCACGCCGCCGATGATGAAGGTGCTGGCCACGACGACCGGGGTGAACAGGTGTTCCTTGATCGCCTTGCCGAACAGCAGGCCCAGGACCACCGCCGGCAGGAAGCCGATCGCGACGTTGAGGACGAAGCGGCGCGCGCGGGCGTCGCTGCCCAGTCCGGCGGCCGTGTCGCGCAGGCGCTGCCAGTAGACGATGATCACGGCCAGGATCGCGCCGGTCTGGATCGCGATGTCGAAGACCTTGCCCCGCGCATCCTCGAAGCCGCCCAGCAGCGCGCCCGTGAGGATCAGGTGGCCGGTCGACGAGATCGGCAGGAATTCGGTCAGGCCCTCCACGATCCCCATGATCGCGGCCTTGATCAGCAGCACAGTGTCCAAACTACGACTCCAGAATGCCGCCTCGCTCGGGTCCGGAGGCGGTCGGCGCGGATCATAGCCCTGGCTCGGGAAGGGTTTGCCGCAGCGCAGCATCGATGTGGGCGCTCCGGCGTGAGGGGCGCGTGACGGTGCCGCCACGTCGTCATGCGGGGCGTCGCCTGGCCAGGGGACGCCCCGCGCGGCGGGTACTGCCGGCTTGACCGGGCTGAAAGCGCGCCGCTACATTACTGACCGGTTAGTCAGTTAGCAGTCCTCCATCCCCCCATGCCTCGCGCTTCCGCCAAGACCGACAGCCCCGCGCCGTCCTCCGCCCGACAGCGGCGCAAGGAGGCGCGCCCGCAGGAGTTGCTCGAAGCCGCGCTGTCGCTGTTCGTCGAGAAGGGCTTCGCCGCCACCCGTTCGGAGGAAGTGGCCGCCAAGGCGGGGGTTTCCAAGGGCACGCTCTACCTCTACTTCCCCTCCAAGGAGGAGCTCTTCAAGGCGGTGGTGCGCGAGGCCCTCGGCAGCAAGATCGCGGAGGGGATTTCCGAGCTCGCCAAGCACCAGGGCTCGATGGCGGAGCTGCTGACCTGGATGCTGTGGACCTGGTGGGAGCGCCTGGGCCGGACGCCGGCCGGCGGCATCCACAAGATCATGATGAGCGAGGCCCGCAACTTCCCGGAGCTGGCCGCGTTCTACAACGACGAGGTCATCGATCCCTGTTGCGAGCTGCTGGCCGAGGTGGTGCGCCGCGGCGTCGCCTCGGGCGAGTTCCGGGAGGTCGATCCGGACGCGGCGGTGATGGTGCTGATCGGGCCGATGCTGCACCTGGTGCTGCATGAGCACTCGATCGGCGCGGCCGGCGTGACCCACGACCACAAGTGCACGCCGGAGCAGGTGCTGTCGCTGCAGCTCGAGCTGATGTTCGAGGGACTCCTCAACCGCCCGCGCCATCCGGCCCCACCCCGGTCGCCCGCCTAGAATACCGCCCGCATTCGGCGCGCCAAGGGGGCCGCCAGAGGACTGAACATGAACTTCGAACAAGCCCGCTTCAACATGATCGAACAGCAGATCCGCCCGTGGGATGTGCTGGATCCCTCGGTGCTGGCCCTGCTGGCCGTGGTCAAGCGCGAGGACTTCGTGCCCGCCGCCTACCGCAACGTGGCCTTCACCGACGTCGAGCTGCCGCTGGCCAATGGCCAGAAGATGCTGCCCCCGCGGGTCGAGGCCCGCTGGATGCAGGAGCTGCAGATCGAGCGCCACGAGAAGGTGCTCGAGATCGGCACCGGCAGCGGCTACATGGCCGCGCTGCTGGGCCACAAGGCGCAGCAGGTCTTCAGCGTCGAGAAGGACGCCGCGCTGGCCGGCGCCGCCCGCGACGCGCTGCGCCGCAATGGCGTGCTGAACGTGACGGTGGTCGAGGGCGACGGCGTCAAGGGCCTGCCCGGCGAGGCGCCGTTCGACGTGATCCTGCTGTCCGGCTCGGTGCCCCAGGCGCCGCAGGCGCTGCTGGACCAGCTCAAGATCGGCGGCCGCATGGGCGTGATCGTCGGCGACGAGCCCGCGATGAGCGCGCGCATCATCACGCGCACCGGCGAGCGCGAGTTCACGACGAAGAACCTGTTCGAGACCGTCGTCCAGCGCCTGGACGGTTTCGACACCGGATCGCATTTCACGTTCTGAGCGGAAGGCGCGCGGCGGGCGGGGCGCTGGCAGCCCATCGCGCGTTATTGCCGTCACGGGGTGCGAAGACTGCAAGTCGTCGCATTTCTTTCGAGACAGGGGGGCGAGGTGATCTATAACCTCGCCCGGCACCGGAGCCGGGTCGGCGGCGATCGACCGGCGGGTGCCCTGGACCTGGATACCGGCCGCGGCACGTCCGCGGCCGGTCCGCAGTTGGATCGCTCCGAAGAACATCACATCGACACGAGGAAGCCTCATGGCCGCTGAACGCCGTACGTCTCCGATCTCCCGCCTGCCGCGGGTCTCGCTCCTGGCCGCGGCGCTCGCGCTGATGGCCGGGGCGGCCCAGGCGCAGAGCCTGCAAGAGCTGTACGACGCGGCCCGCGCCTACGACGCCACCTACCTGGCGGCGCGGGCGACGGCGGAATCGGCGCAATACCGCTACGGCCAGGCGCTGGCGCTGGCGCGTCCCTCGGTCGGCGTGGGCGTCAGCTCGACGCGCTCGGAATTCGACCCGCCCGGCAGCGGCGTGCAGCGCGACCGCTTCGGCAACACCGTCACCAATGCCGGCCTGAACGCCAAGTACGCCGTCTTCAACCGTCCCAACCAGGGCTCGATCGACCAGGCCCGACTGGGCGTCGACGTGGCCGAGTCGGATCTCGCCACGGCGGAGCAGGACCTGATCGTCCGCGTCGCGCAGGCGTATTTCGACGTGCTGGCGGCCAAGGACACGCTCTCGACCTCGAGCGCCAACAAGGCCGCGATCGCGGAGCAGCTGGCCTCGGCCAAGCGCAACTTCGAGGTCGGCACCGCGACCATCACCGACACCCGCGAGGCGCAGGCCCGCTACGACCTGGCGACCGCCCAGGAACTGGCTGCCGACAACGACCTGCGCGTCAAGCGCGTCACGCTGGACCAACTGGTGGGGCGTGTCGGCGTCGAGCCGCGGCCGCTGGCCGTGCCGGTGGTGCTGCCGCCGGTGGCGCCGTCGACGGTCGATCCGTGGGTCAGCCAGGCCGAAGGCGGTCATCCGGCGATCCGCAAGGCCCAACTGGGCCTGGACATCGCCCGCTACGAGATCGAGCGCGCCAAGGGCGCGCGCCTGCCCACGGTCGACCTGACCGCGCAGCTCGGCGTGCAGCGCTCCACCGGCGAGGGCGTGCAGTACACCGGCAACCTCAAGAACGCGTCGGTCGGCGTCGCGCTGAACATGCCGATCTACAGCGGTGGCGCGATCACCAACCGCATCAAGGAGACGGTCGCGCTGGAGGAGAAGTCCCGCAACGACCTGGATTTCGCCCGCCGCAGCGTCGAGGAAGGCACCAAGCGCGCGTTCTTCGGCGTGCAGTCGCTGCAGGCGCAGGTGAAGGCCTACGAGGCGGCCGAGGCTTCGTCGAAGCTGGCGCTGGAGGCGACCCAGCTGGGCTACAAGGTCGGCGTGCGGGTCAACCTGGACGTGCTGAACGCCCAGACCCAGCTCTACACGACGCAGCGCGACCTGGCCAAGGCCCGTTATGACGTGCTGGTGAATAGCCTCAAGCTGCGCCAGGCGTCCGGCCAACTGCGCCCCGAGGACGTGACCGCGATCAACGCCTTGCTCGCCCGCTGAGCGTCGCGGGACGTCGCAAGGCGTCGCGAACCACCGATGAAGGCCGCCCCAGGGCGGCCTTCGTTCATCCGGCGGCCTGGTGACAGGTCTTGCGCCCCGGACGCGCGACAATCCGCCCCCATGCTGTATGTGATCTCCCCCGCGAAGTCCCTGGACTACGACACCCCCACGCCCGAGGCGCTGGCCGCGTTGGCGGGTCGTCCCCACTTCGTGTCCCAGGCGGCCGAGCTGATCGGGGTCCTCAAGACCAAGACGGCGGCTGACATCGGCGGCCTGATGGACATCTCCGAGGCGCTCGCGACCTTGAACGTGGCCCGCTACCACGCGTGGTCGACGCGCTTCACCGACAGGAACAGCAAGCCCGCCGTGCTCGCCTTCAATGGCGACGTCTACGACGGCCTGCAGGCCGCGACGCTGTCGGTCGACGATCTGCAGTGGGCGCAGCGCCACCTGGCGATCCTCTCGGGGCTCTACGGCGTGCTGCGGCCGCTGGACCGGCTGCAGCCCTACCGGCTCGAGATGGGCACCGCGCTGAAGAACGAGCGCGGCGGCAACCTCTATGCCTTCTGGGGCGACACCATCGCCGAACACCTGAACGCGCAGTGCGCGCAGCTGTCGGCGCCGGTGATCGTGAACCTGGCCTCGCAGGAGTACTTCAAGGCCGCCGCCCGCAAGGTGCTGAAGCCGCGGGTCATCGAGTGCCAGTTCGAGGACTGGAAAGGCGGCCGCTACAAGATCATCAGCTTCTTCGCCAAGCGCGCGCGCGGCCTGATGGCCCGGTATGCGATCCAGCACCGGATCGGCACGCCGGCGGGGCTGCAGGATTTCGCGGTCGACGGCTACGCCTACGCGCCCGAGGCCAGCGAGCCGGACCGGCTGGTGTTCCGCCGCCGCGTCGCCGACTGAGCTGGCACACCGGGATACAGGCAGACACCGATCAGTTTGATACCGTTGCGGCCATGAGCAATTCGCAATACCTCACGCCCGAACTGCGCGACTGGGTGGCCGCGCAGTTGCGCAACGGCATCACACGCGAGGCGCTGTACCAGGCCATGCTGACCAGCGGCTGGCAGCCCGACATGGCGCAGCAGGCGCTGGCCGAGCACCGCCCCTTCGAGCCGCCGCTGACGCTGCCGGAGCTGCCCGAGCCGGCGATCGAGCCGGGCTCGCTGCCCGAACCGGACCTGACCGACCAGCGCAGCGTGCTGCTGCCCGACGGCCACCGCGTCGAGATCCTGATGGCGCTGCAGCGGCCACGGGTGATCGTGTTCGGCAACCTGCTGAGCGCCCAGGAATGCGACGCGATGGTCGCCTCGGCGGGTGCCCGGCTGGCGCGCTCGGAGACGGTGGCGGCGCAGCGCGAGGGCAGCGAAGTGAACTCGGCGCGCACCAGCGAGGGCATGTTCTTCGAGCGCGGCGAGAACGAGGTCGTCGCCCGCATCGAGCGCCGCATCGCGACGCTGCTGAACTGGCCGCTGCGCAACGGCGAGGGCCTGCAGGTGCTGCGTTATCGCGTCGGCGCCGAATACCAGCCGCACTACGACTACTTCGACCCGCGGCACGCCAGCAGCAAGGCGATCCTGGAGCGCGGCGGCCAGCGCGTCGCGACGCTGGTGATGTACCTGAACACGCCGGCGCGCGGCGGCGCGACGGTCTTCCCGGACATCAAGCTCGACGTCATGGCCCAGAAGGGCAATGCGGTCTTCTTCAGCTACGACCGGCCCGATCCCAGCACGCTGACGCTGCATGGCGGCGCGCCGGTCGTCGAGGGCGAGAAGTGGGTCGCCACCAAATGGTTACGTCGGGGTGAGTTCGTTTGACGCGGCCTTGACCGGCGCGCGGCTAGACTCGCCGCTCAATCCCATGAGCGCCGGCCTTCGCGTCGGCGCGCCTCGAAGAAGGACCACTTCATGAAGTCGTTGATCGCCGCCCTGGGCACCGTGTTGCTGAGCACCCTCGCGCAGGCGCAAGGCCAGCCGCAGACGCAGCCCCAGCCGGTCCCGCCGGCCACGGCGCCGATCCCCGCCGCGCACGCCGACATGGCCGCGCCGGCCGCCGCGCCCGCCGCCACGGCTGCGAAGTCGGACAAGTCCGCGACTTCCACGAAGTCGGGCACCCGGCACAAGACGGCGGGGAAGGCCACGGGGAAGACGGCTGGCAAGACCGCTGGAAAAACTGCTGGCAAGACGGCGAAGTCCGGCGGCAAGTCGCACGCCACCGCGAAGAAGTCGGGCGCCAGGAAGTCCGGTGCCAAGCCAACTGCGCAGCACGCTTCGTCGGCAGGCAAGACCGGCTCGAAGAAGCTGGCCACGGCCAAGTCGAAGAAGAGCAGGGCGCGACAGGCCGCCGCCTGAGCCTGGCGGTCGACCAGGGACGCCCCGCGACGCGGCAACAAGACGCGGCCACAAAAAAAGCAGCCCGAGGGCTGCTTTTTCGTTGGGCGAGGAGCCGGTGCCGGCTCCGGCATCGCTCAGACGCGCTTGCGGTACTCGTGGGTACGCGTGTCGATTTCGATGTTGTCGCCCTGGGCCACGAAGATGGGCACGGGGATCTCGAAACCGGTGGCGATCTTGGCGGGCTTCAGGACCTTGCCCGAGGTGTCGCCCTTGACGGCCGGCTCGGTCCAGGTCACTTCGCGCACGACGCTGGTGGGCAGTTCCACCGAGATCGCCTTGCCGTCGTAGAACACCACTTCCACTTCCATGCCGTCCTGCAGGTAGTTGATGGCGTCGCCCATGTTCTCGGCTTCGACTTCGAACTGGTTGTATTCGGTGTCCATGAACACGTACATCGGGTCGGCGAAGTAGGAGTAGGTGCACTCCTTCTTGTCGAGGATGATCTGGTCCATCTTGTCGTCGGCCTTGAAGACGACTTCGGTGCCGGAGTTGTTCAGCAGGCTCTTCAGCTTCATGCGCACCGTCGCGGCATTGCGGCCACCGCGGCTGTACTCGGTCTTCAGCACGACCATGGGGTCCTTGCCGTGCATGATCACGTTGCCGGCGCGAATTTCTTGAGCGATCTTCATGATGATTCCGGGAGATTGGGTCCGGGCACAGTCACTTGGATGCTTGGAGATCCGAACTGTTCCGGCGGTGTGAGGCGTTCGGCGCTGGTTCGGGGAACCGCGCGTTCAGAACGCGAAAAGCCGCGCATTCTAGCTCGAAAGGCCTGTCACGCGCCACTCGCGCGCCGGGCAAAGGCCTGCAGCCGCGAGGTCAAATCCACTTGCGCCGCCAATTCGGCACGCCATGCGCGCGCCTGCGCGACGGCGGCCGGCCGCTCGCGCAGGGCCTCGGCGCAGGCCGGCGTCCACGGCCCGAGCCCGTTCCACGCGCGCGACAGGGCGCGCCAGTTCGCGGCCCACCGGTCCTCGGCGCCCGCCAGCGCGGCGTCCAGGAAGGCCTCCAGCTTCGGCCCGTGCGCGCCATCGTCCTGGAAGTAGATCTGCCACAGCATCGGCTGGCCGGCCCATTGCGCGCGCACGAAGGAGTCCTCGCCGCGCACGAGGTTGAGATCGCAGGACCAGAGCAACTGGTCGTAACCGTCCTGCGTCAGATGAGGAAGCGCGAGCGCGCGCTGCCCGTCGCGCAGCAAGGCCGGCACGGCGCTCTGGGCCGCCCCGGGGCAGAGCAGCAGCAGCCAGCCGGGACCGAGCGCCTCGAGCAAGGGCGCCAGCGGCGCCTGCGGATACGCGAAAAGGCTCAGCACCCGCTCGCCGGGCCGGCGGCCCCAGCCGCGCGCCGCGCGCCAGGCGTCGCCGTGGTGCGCGGTGACGGCGTCGAGAAGTCCCGGCTCCCGGAGAAGGCCGCCGGTGCGATCGTTGAAGCCGGGATAGAAGAACCACTTGTCGAGTCCTGCGCCCGGTCCGGAGAACTGCGGCGACTTCAGTCCATGGCTGCGCTCGACGTAGCTTTCGGCGCTGAGGTATTCGAGGTTGATCCACGCCGGCCGGACGGGCCGCGCGGCCATCGCGGCGACGAAGGGCGCGGGCAGCTCACAGCCGAAGGTCTCGACGACGACGTCGCCCGGTGCCGCGCCCACGCTCTCGTCCCAGGGCTGGCAGCTCAGGCCCGGGACGGCCTCCGGCTGCATCCAGGCCAGCGGCGACAGGTCGTCGCACCAGAGCCGCGCCTGCTCGCCACGCCGGGCCAGGTCGCGCGCCAGCCGCAGGCAGACGCCGAGATCGCCGTAGTTGTCGATGACGCGGCAGAAGATGTCCCAAGTCATCGTGTCAGGAGACTGCGCGGGGGAAGCGGATTCGGCGAGGGCGTCGGGCATCGCGGAATTATCCGGCGGCACAATCGCGCCCCATGAGCACGACCCCCGCCGGCGCCAGCGAAGTGCCGGAGCCTTCTTCCCCGACCGTCCCCGCGGAGCCCCTGCGCGCCGATGCGCCGGCTGCAACCGATGCGCCCGACGCGCCGCCGCCGTCCCACGCCGAGGCGTGGAACGCCCAGTCCGAAGCCATCGAGGCGGCCGAG
>NZ_VOSR01001054.1:0-1116 GCF_007997345.1 Mitsuaria sp. TWR114 | reverse complement strand
GGGCCCTCGGCGCCCGCCAGCGCGGCGTCCAGGAAGGCCTCCAGCTTCGGCCCGTGCGCGCCATCGTCCTGGAAGTAGATCTGCCACAGCATCGGCTGGCCGGCCCATTGCGCGCGCACGAAGGAGTCCTCGCCGCGCACGAGGTTGAGATCGCAGGACCAGAGCAACTGGTCGTAACCGTCCTGCGTCAGATGAGGAAGCGCGAGCGCGCGCTGCCCGTCGCGCAGCAAGGCCGGCACGGCGCTCTGGGCCGCCCCGGGGCAGAGCAGCAGCAGCCAGCCGGGACCGAGCGCCTCGAGCAAGGGCGCCAGCGGCGCCTGCGGATACGCGAAAAGGCTCAGCACCCGCTCGCCGGGCCGGCGGCCCCAGCCGCGCGCCGCGCGCCAGGCGTCGCCGTGGTGCGCGGTGACGGCGTCGAGAAGTCCCGGCTCCCGGAGAAGGCCGCCGGTGCGATCGTTGAAGCCGGGATAGAAGAACCACTTGTCGAGTCCTGCGCCCGGTCCGGAGAACTGCGGCGACTTCAGTCCATGGCTGCGCTCGACGTAGCTTTCGGCGCTGAGGTATTCGAGGTTGATCCACGCCGGCCGGACGGGCCGCGCGGCCATCGCGGCGACGAAGGGCGCGGGCAGCTCACAGCCGAAGGTCTCGACGACGACGTCGCCCGGTGCCGCGCCCACGCTCTCGTCCCAGGGCTGCAGCTCAGGCCCGGGACGGCCTCCGGCTGCATCCAGGCCAGCGGCGACAGGTCGTCGCACCAGAGCCGCGCCTGCTCGCCACGCCGGGCCAGGTCGCGCGCCAGCCGCAGGCAGACGCCGAGATCGCCGTAGTTGTCGATGACGCGGCAGAAGATGTCCCAAGTCATCGTGTCAGGAGACTGCGCGGGGGAAGCGGATTCGGCGAGGGCGTCGGGCATCGCGGAATTATCCGGCGGCACAATCGCGCCCCATGAGCACGACCCCCGCCGGCGCCAGCGAAGTGCCGGAGCCTTCTTCCCCGACCGTCCCCGCGGAGCCCCTGCGCGCCGATGCGCCGGCTGCAACCGATGCGCCCGACGCGCCGCCGCCGTCCCACGCCGAGGCGTGGAACGCCCAGTCCGAAGCCATCGAGGCGGCCGAG
>NZ_VOSR01001053.1:0-1172 GCF_007997345.1 Mitsuaria sp. TWR114 | reverse complement strand
CAGCGCGCGCCCGGCCGCGTTGGTCGTGTGCGTCTGCCAGTAGAGGCGATGCCCGCCGCGCGCCTGCACCGCCGCGGTGACCGCCGCGATCAGCGCGCGGCCGACGCCACGGCCGCGGACATCCTCGGCGGTGAACAGGTCCTGCAGGTAGCAGGTGTCCTCGATGCGGGTCGTGCTGCGGTGGAAGAGGTAATGCGTCAGGCCGACCAGCCGCCCGTCAAGCTCGGCGACGAAGGCGTGGACCGGCTCGCGTTCATCGAAGAAGCGCGCCCAGGTCGAGGCCGTCACCGCCTCGGGCAGGGCGGTCTCGCCGGCGCGGCCATAGAAGGCGTTGTAGCCGTCCCAGAGCGGACGCCAGGCGGCGAGGTCGGACGGGGCGATCGGGCGGACGACGATTTCAGAGGACATGCGCGAAGTCGAGGCGTGGGCCGGGGCCCGGTTGAAAGGGCCGCGATCATCGGGCTTCGCGCGAGGCCGGGCAACCATCACATGACGCCGGGGGCTCAACCGCGCGCATCACCGCCTGCCACGGCACCAGCTTGAAGTTCTGCCGTCCCATCGGCCAGCGCTTGTGGCCGTCCTGGACGACGAGCAGCCCCTGGCCGTACTCGCCGCCGAGCGCGGCCGCGCTGACGTCCAGCCCGTCCGTCTCCGATGCCGCGTCGATGCCGCGGGCCGGGTTCAGGCCGACACGGAAGCGTCCCTTGACCGCATGGGGCGCGTCCGCGTCGAGCAGCACGTAGCTGTCGTCGCCCTGGGAGGAAACAACCAGCCACGCGCCCTGGGCGCTGCGATGCACCGCCATGCCCTCGACATCGGCATGCAGCGTCTCCCCGACCGGCAGGATCAGCGCGGCGTCGCCCAGCCGGCCCTCCGCGTCCAGCGCGACGCGCCACAGCCCACGCTTCTCCTCGCCGACGAAGAGCTGCCGGCCCGGCTCGTCGACCACGCAGCCTTCCGGCTGCGAAGTCAGCCGCATCGTGGCGACCGTCGTGGCCGACCAGGCGCCGGCGCTGCGCGCCACCCGCAGCTGCAGCAGGCGCCCATCCTTGTCGTTGACGAACACGTCGAGGCCGCCCGCCGGGTTGCGTCCGGCGCAGACGCCGTAGACCTCGTCCAGCCCGGTCGGCAACTCGGCCAGGGGGCTCACGCGGCCGCCGCCGTCGATGCCG
>NZ_VOSR01001052.1:0-541 GCF_007997345.1 Mitsuaria sp. TWR114 | reverse complement strand
CGCCGGCGGGGCGGTGAATTACCTGGCGCATGCGCAACTGGTGCTGGGCGCGTCGATCCAGCAGACGGGCGATCGCCGGACGGCGAGCGCTCGGCGGACTGGGCGGTCACCGATGCCGCCAAGCTGTTCGTCAGCGGATTCCACTCCAGCGAGCGTGGCTTCGGCTTCGACCTTCAATCGATGCTCCTGTACCGCGGCGGCAGCCTGGCCGTCAGCCACAACGAGGCGCGGGAGGCGTCGTCCCGTCTCCTCGCAGCGAGCTCGCGAGAGCGGCTGGCCAGCAGCTCGATCGCCTGGTCCCACCAGTGGTCGACCCGCACCCAGGTCAGCGGCTACCTGACACACACCCAGGGCCGCACGCGGGGCACCGGCCTCGACCTGGGCCTGACCCATCAGCGCAAGCTGTTCGGCTCGGACGCCCACCTCCGGTTCTCGGCCTTCGATCGACCGCTGGGCACCCTCGGCCGGCGGGATCGCGGCCTGAACCTCACCTTGACCATGGCCCTGGGCGATAGCCGGCGCAGCTACAGCATGAGCGCCG
>NZ_VOSR01001051.1:3089-4342 GCF_007997345.1 Mitsuaria sp. TWR114 | reverse complement strand
GCGCGTGGGCCAGGCTGACCTGACTCGCCTCGTCGAAGACCACCAGGTCGAAGGGCGGCATCGTCGTCGACGTTTCCGACGGCGCATCGGGTGAAGCGAGCTCGCGCAGGGTCTTCAGCGTGAAGACCGCGCGCGTCGTCGTCATCGTGGCGAGCCGGCATTGCCGCAGCACCTGCTGCGACGGGGTGCCGGGCGCCGGGATCAAGTGCTCGCGACCGGCATAGGCCTGGGCATCGAAGCGCGCGCCGAGCCGGCGGATCGTCCCGCGCAAGGCCTCGCGGCGGCCCTTCTGGAGCGCCTTGTCCACCGCCAGCGTCGCCAGGTCGACCGCCTGGTTGGTGGTCGACAGCAGCAGCACCCGCGCCGCGGGGCAACGGTCCAGGTACTCGGCGACCAGCACGCCCAGCGTCGTCGTCTTGCCGGTGCCGGGCGGTCCCCACAGGAAGGCATCCTCGAAGGCAACCAAGCCGAGCGCCTGTCGCTGCGCCGGCCGCAACCAGCGGAACGGCGAGCCGTCCAGGCGCGGTCCGGCCGGATGAGCCGCGGGCGCGGACAGGCCCGGCCAGCAGTCCGCGGCGCGGCGCGCCCAGGCGTCATCGCGCCAGGCGTCGGCCACGGCCTGCAGGAAGCGCGGCGGATAGATCCGGATCAGGTGCCCCTCTCCCGGCGGCGGCGCGCTCGCGTCCTGCAGCACGAGCTGGTCGTCCTCGACCACCACCGCCCGCACGCTCGCGCCGCCCTTGGCCGGCGCACCCCACCAAGCGGACGCGCCCTCCAGCCGCTCGTCGAGCAACGTCTGCGCCGACGCCTGCCCGGGCCGCTGGCCCTCGGCGTAGACGTAGCCCGCCTCGAGCGTCACCCGCCAGCACGCACCGTCCGGCTCGCTGCGGAGCACGCGGAAGTCGTAGAACTCGGGCGTCGCGGCCAGTTCGGCCTCGATCGCCGCGCGGATGTCGGCGATGGGCATGAACGGCGACGGTCACCGGCGGACGCCGGCAGGAATGCGGAGGAGGCGGGACTATAGCGGCCGCCACCGTGACGAGCGGGACGGACGGCTCCTCCGGCACGGTGACGGCCGGCGTGCGGGTCGACCCGCCGCGGAGCGCGGCCACCCCGCTCGGCGACCCGAAGACGCGGTCGCCACCGCGGGCCGTGCTCGCCGGCGCGCGTTGGCACGACGGGGCGGCACGGGACGCGCCACGCAGGACCGTCGCCGCGGCCGACCGGTCCGCGGACGCAGCGACGGATCGGCC
>NZ_VOSR01001051.1:0-3079 GCF_007997345.1 Mitsuaria sp. TWR114 | reverse complement strand
CGCGCCTCAGCCGAGCAGCGCGCCGATGAAGGCGATGTCGGCCACGCCGGTCGCCGGCAGGCCACGCGCGCGTTGCACCTCCTGCACGCAGCGCATCGAGGCGCCACCGAAGACGCCATCCGCCTTGATGTCCGCGCCCAGCCCGGACAGCGCGAGCTGCACCCGCCGCACGTCGAGCCCGCGCTGCAGTGGCGCCTGGACCGACAGCGCGCGGCTGCCGGGCGCCGGCCCGTCGTAGCAGCCGGGCGGCGTGCCGTTGAGCGTCGTCATCGAGATCTCGGCGCCGCGCACCACCAGCGGCAGGGGCAGGCCCCATTGGCCGAGGTCGATCAGCCGCCGGAACGCATCCATCCGGTAGACCGTGCCGCGCAGGATCGCGATGCTGTGCGTGGCCAGCCATTGGCGGCGCACCCGCACGTAGGCGTCGATCCAGGCCTGCTCGCCCGCCTGCGCGGTCGCGCCGACCTGCGCATCGGTGGCCGCGCGGATCCGCGCCCAGGAGCCGTGCACGAAGCTGTCGTAGACCACCGCCGTGCCCAGCGCCGACACGATGCCCAGCTTCCCGGCCGCACGTGCGGCGGGCTGCCAGAAGTGCTCGTCGAAGAAGAGGTCCTGCGTCTCGCGCATCACCGGGTCGTCAGCGCAGGCGCGCAGGAGGTTGTGCAGGCGCTGGTCGGTGTCGAGCGCCGCACCGGCCGCCGCCAGGGCCGGCAGCCAGTCGCCGATCTCGGCCCCGAACTGCGCGCCCGGGTTGCCGGCGTACTGTCGCAGCAGCTCGACCAGCTTGCCCGACCCCAGGGTCGTCTGCGAGCGGCCATAGGTCAGCCGCCCCGGATCGCCCTCCAGCACGGTCACCTGGCCGTAGTCGCCCAGCACATGACCGGTCTCGAAGAGATTGACGATCGCCTGGGCGGTGCGGATCTGCGAGGGCGTGAGGAAGGACATGGCGCACTCCCGCCGGGGGGACCCGGACGGCGGCAGTCTGGCACCCGCCCCTCCCCCGCGCATCCGTCATCCAGGGGATGACCGCCCGCTCAGGCCAGCGCGTAGGGACCGCCGCGCTCGAGCGCCCGCTGGTAGGCGGGCCGGGCATGGATGCGCTGGAGGAATTCGGTGATGCGCGGCTGCCGTGCCACAGCGCCGCCACGCTGCGCCGCGGCCTCCAGCGGGAAGCTCATCTGCACGTCGGCAGCGCTGAAGTCCGCGCCGGCGAACCAGGGGCTTCGACCGAGTTCCGCTTCCAGGTAGTTCATGTGGTTGTCAATCTGCGGCTGGACGAAGCTCGCCTTGGCCTTCGCCGCGATGCCCCGGGCGATCGGCTTCACGAAGAACGGCACGGGCGCGCGTTCGATGCGGTCGAAGACCAGCTTGAGGAGCAGCGGCGGCATCGCCGAGCCCTCGGCGTAATGCATCCAGTAGCGGTAGCGCAGCGCCTCGGGCGTGCCGGCGGCCGGCTTGAAGCGGCCTTCGCCGTAGCGGTCGACGAGGTATTCCAGGATCGCGCCGGACTCGGCGATCACCAGGCCCCCGTCGCTGATCACCGGCGACTTGCCCAGCGGATGCACGGCGCGCAGCTCGGGCGGCGCGAGCATCGTCCTGGGATCGCGCTGGTAGGGCTTGATCTCGTAAGGAAGCCCGAGTTCCTCGAGCAGCCACAGGACCCGCTGCGAGCGGGAGTTGTTGAGGTGGTGGACGGTCAGCATCGGCGCAGTCTATGTGCGGCGACGCGGGCGGGCCTCCGGCGTTTCCCCGGCTCGACGCCCTCTCGCACCGCCGGTCGAGCCCCGGCCCGCTGGCGCACGCGCCGTTACTTGTTGTCGGTCCGGTAATGTCCGGCCCGGCGCGTCAGCGGGGCGTCGCGGCGGCACGTTCTCACACGCATGCAGACCCGCTGGAGGTTCCTCATGCGCACATTTCGTCCCTTGCTGCTCGCCCTGGCCGCCGCGCCGCTGGTCGCGAGCCTGACCGGCTGCGTCGTGGTCCCGGCGCATCGTTATTACGGCTACGACCGGGGCCCCGGCTATACGGAAGTCGTGCCCGTCACCGGCACGATCTGGATCGATGGCTACTGGGACACCCGCGGCGGAGGCCGGCGCTGGATCCCGGGCCATTACGGCCCCCGCCGCTGAGCCCTCGTCCCTCTTTCCAGTCTCCCTTGAACGACGAAGCCGGCTCAAGGCCGGCTTCGTCAGTGGCGGCGTCCCTCACGGGCGCCGCCTCTTCGGGCTCACTTCGGGCTCACTTCGAGCAGTTGAAGATCGCGACGCCGCGGTACTTGCTCGCGCCGACCTTCACCACATACCCGACGATCACCGCCTGCTTGCTGGCATCCAGGCCCTGCGCCATGGTGAGCTGCAGGCCGGACGAGCCGCCCAGCATGCCGCCGGTGTAGGTGATCGTCGTCGGCGAGCTCAGCTTGCGCCCGGTGGCGGATTCCGTGCCGGCGCTGCCGTCGGCCAGCGTCACGGTGATCGACGCATCCAACTGCGCGCCCGAGGCGTCGAAGCTCAGCGAGGCCGAGCCCTTGGCCTGCCCGACCTCGGTGCCGGGGGCGACGTCCAGGGTGGGCACGGTGAACTGGCCCGCGTCGCAGGAGAAGCTGCCGCTCGTGGGGAACGCGTCCGGCGCGTTGTACACCGCGTAATGGACGGCGGTGCCGGTCGCGCCAAGCGTCTTCGTGCTGCTGCCGATCACGGCCGATCCGTGGGTCCAGCGCCCGATGGTGAAGGAGGCGTCGCCAGCGACGTCCGCGATCGCGCGGTCGATGCCGCTCAGCGCGTTGCCGTTCATCGTGATGACCTCGCCCGTCGTCTGCTGCTCGATGGTCTCGAGCCGGCCCGCGTTCTGCGAGGACGAACTGATCATCAGGTAGCGCGCCGTCTGACCTTTCACGAAAGCCGCCTTCACCTTGGGCCGGCTGGTATCGCCGGTGCCCTGCAGTCCGGCGGGCGTGGCCGGCCCCGAATCTCCACCACCACCGCCACCGCAGGCCGCCAGTGCCGCGATCAGCGGCAGCACCGCCAGGGCTTTCGTCATTCCAGCTTTCATGAGATCTCCAATCGTTGATGTTCGTGGTCGC
>NZ_VOSR01001050.1:0-598 GCF_007997345.1 Mitsuaria sp. TWR114 | reverse complement strand
CCGCGCGCCAGCCGAAGGGCTGCACGCGCGCATGGCGGTTGGGATCGTGCAACGGGTCGCCGACGATGTCGCGATAGCCGCGCGCGTGGTAGACCAGCAGGTCGGTGCGGCCGTCCAGCGTGGTGGTGAAGCTGTTGTGGCCCGGACCGTACTGGCCGTTGGCGCTGGCGAAGACCGGCGTCGGCGACTTGTGCCAGACCGACGGATCGAGCAGATCCGCCTGGGCATCGGCCCACACCAGCCCCATGCAATAGTTCGCGTCGGTCGCCGCGGCCGAGTAGGCGACCAGCACGCGGCCGAAACGCTGCAGCACCGCCGGCCCCTCGTTGACGGCGAAGCCCACGCGCTCCCACGGCAGCACGGCCTCGCTGATCAGGGTCGGCGCGCTCTTGAGCGTCCAGGCATTGGCCAGCGTGGCCAGGTAGAGATTGGTCTTGCCCTGCCGCGCGCGATCCGCCTCGGCCCAGCACAGGTACTGCTCGCCACCATGGCGGAAGGTCGTCGCATCCAGCGCGAAGTCGTCCAGCGGCGTGTGGATCTGGCCGCGTTCGATCCATTCGCCCTGCGTGGGATCGGCATGTGCGTTCTCCAGCACATG
>NZ_VOSR01000105.1:0-18793 GCF_007997345.1 Mitsuaria sp. TWR114 | reverse complement strand
CAGCAGCGCCAGCGCGCCGCCGAGGCCAGCGTGGCGCTGGCGCAGGCCGGACCGCAGGTGCTGCTCGGGCCGGTGCTGCAGCGCAGCTGCACCGAGGAGTGGGAGAACGTCAGTGGAACCGGCAAGGACCAGACACGCACCGCCGAGCGGCGCGACTTCGTGCTGTCGGTGGTGCGGCCGAGCTGACCGTCGACGGCACACTGAACCAGGAACAGCGCCAGCGCGGCCTGTTCAAGGTGAACGGTTACGCGGGCGAGGTCGCGCTGCAGGCACGCTGGGCGTCGCTCGGCGCGCTGGTGCCGGCGGCCGAGCACAAGGGCCGGTTGAGCTGCGAGGACCCGCGCGTGATGGTCGCCGTCAGCGACGCGCGCGGCCTGCGCGCGGTGACGCTCAAGCGCGGCACGGAGGCCCTGGCGGTGCGCCCGGGCACCCGCCACGGCAGCTATCCGCACGGCCTGCATGCCGTGCTGCCGGACTCCGCGCTGGACCAGCCGCTGAGCTTGACGGTGGCCATCAAGCTGATCGGCATGACCGACTTCGGCATCGTGCCCGCCGCGTCCGCGACGCAGGTGAAGCTGCGCTCGAACTGGCCGCATCCCAGCTTCGGCGGCCGCTTCCTGCCGATGTCCCGGCGGATCGACGACAGCGGCTTCGAAGCGCAATGGCAGGTCACCGAGCTCGCCACGACCGCGCCGCGCGACGTGCTCGCCGGCTTCGCGCTGCCCGGCGTGGCGCGGGATCCCGATGCCGGCCCCGCCGCGTATGCGCCGGCCCGGGTCGCCGCGCAGGAGGGCCGCGCCGAGGTCGTGGCGGACACGCTGGCCTTCTCGATGATCGACCCGGTCAACCCGTATGTGATGAGCGACCGCGCCATCAAGTACGGCCTGATGTTCATCGTGCTGACCTTCGTCAGCGTCGGACTGCTGGAGCTGCTGTCCGGCCGCCGCGTGCATCCGGTGCAGTACCTGCTGGTCGGCCTGGCGATGACGCTGTTCTTCCTGCTGCTGCTGAGCCTGTCGGAGCATTTGAGCTTCCCGGTCTCCTATGCGCTGGCGGCCGGCGCGGCCGTCGGGCTGCTGGCCTTCTACGGGGCTTCGATGCTCGGCGCGGCCTGGCGCGGCCTGGGCTTCGGCGCGCTGGTCGCGGTGCTCTATGGCGCGCTGTACGTGCTGCTCAGCCTGGAGACGGCCTCGCTGCTGGTCGGCGCGACCCTGCTCTTCGCGGTGCTGGCCGCGGTGATGGCGCTGACGCGGCGCATCGACTGGTACGCGCTGGGCGGGCGCACTGCGGATCTGCCGGAGGTCGTGCCCGCGGGCACTCCGTGACAACGCGGTTGCCGCCCGCCCGCGGCTCGGTCAGCATGGGCCTCCACGGAGCCTGGACGACAAGAGAGACATGGGCGGAGACAACCCTGCGGGCGGACCGGCGACGGTCCGCGAGGCGGCCTCGGGCCGCTTCGACTTCATCATCGTGGGCGCCGGCACCGCCGGCTGCCTGCTGGCCAACCGGCTGTCGGCCGACCCCACCAAACGCGTGCTGCTGCTCGAGGCCGGCGGCCGCGACGACTACCACTGGATCCACATTCCCGTCGGCTACCTGTACTGCATCGGGAACCCGCGCACCGACTGGCTCTTCAAGACCGAGCCCGACGCCGGCCTGAACGGCCGCAGCCTGCGTTACCCGCGCGGCAAGGTGCTGGGCGGCTGCTCCAGCATCAACGGGATGATCTACATGCGCGGCCAGGCCCGCGACTACGACGGCTGGGCCGCCGCCTCCGGCGACGACGCCTGGCGCTGGGATGCGGTGCTGCCCTACTTCCGCCAGCACGAGGACCATTGGCGGCTGGACGACGGCGCCGAGCGGCCGCCGGGTTTCGATCCCGCCCTGCATGGCCACGGCGGCGAGTGGCGCGTGGAGAAGCAGCGGCTGCGCTGGGCGGTGCTGGACGCGTTCGCCGCGGCCGCGCAGGAGGCCGGCATCCCGGCGACGCCGGACTTCAATCGCGGCAACAACGAGGGCGTCGGCTACTTCGAGGTCAACCAGCGCGCCGGCTGGCGCTGGAACACGGCCAAGGCCTTCCTGCGACCGACCTGCTATCGCCGCCCCAACTTCGAGATGTGGACCGGCACGCAGGCGCAGCGGCTGCTGCTCGATCAGGTCGACGGCGCGACGCGCTGCGAGGGCGTGCTCGTGCGCACGCCCCAGGGGCTGGAGGAGATCCGCCTCAACCCAGGCGGCCAGGTGCTGCTCGCCGCCGGCGCGATCGGCTCGCCGCACCTGCTGCAGCTGTCGGGTCTGGGCCCGGCGGCGCTGCTCCAGCGGCACGGCATCAAGGTCGCGCGCGACCTGCCGGGCGTCGGTGGCAACCTGCAGGATCACCTGCAGATCCGCGCGGTGTTCCAGGTCGAGGGCGTCAGCACGCTCAACACGCTGGCGTCGAGCTGGTTCGGCAAGGCGCGCATCGGGCTCGAGTACGCGCTGCGCCGCACCGGGCCGATGAGCATGGCGCCTTCGCAACTGGGCGCGTTCGCCCGGAGCGGTCCGGACAAGGCCTGGCCCGACCTGCAGTACCACGTGCAGCCGCTGTCGCTGGAGGCCTTCGGCGAGCCGCTGCATGGCTTCAACGCGTTCACGGCCAGCGTCTGCAACCTCAATCCCACCAGCCGCGGCAGCGTCGCGATCCGCAGCGCCGATGCGGCCGACGCACCCCTGATCGCGCCCAACTACCTCAGCACCGCCGAGGACCGCGAGGTCGCCGCGCGTAGCCTGCGACTGACGCGACGCATCGTCGAACAGCCGGCGCTGGCGCGCTACCGGCCCAGCGAATACAAGCCCGGCGTGCAGTTCCAGACGGACGAGGAGCTGGCGCGGCTGGCGGGAGACATCGCGACGACGATCTTCCATCCCGTCGGCACCTGCCGCATGGGGCGTGACGGCGACGACGGCGCGGTGGTCGACAGCCGCCTGCGCGTGCGCGGCGTGAGCGGCCTGCGCGTCATCGACGCCAGCGTGATGCCGACGATCACCAGCGGCAACACGAATTCGCCGACGCTGATGATCGCGGAGCGCGCCGCCGCCTGGCTGCGCGCCGGGGAATGACCGACGGGGAGGGAGCGGCGGTCAGCCGCTGAAGCGCTCTTCCAGGTAGGCCAGCAGCGTGCGGAGAGTCTGGGCCTCGCCGCCGACCGGGCGGCCGGGGCGCGCGATGTCGTTCCAGGCGAAGAGGTCGACATGCAGCCAGTCCTGCTCGGCCGGGATGAAGGCCTCGAGGAACAGCGCGGCGTTGATCGCGCCGGCCAGCGGGCTGCGACCGGTGTTCACGATGTCGGCGATGCTGGAGGTGATGCCTTCCTTGTAGGGCGCCCACAGCGGCAGGTGCCACAGCGGGTCGTCCATCTTGAGGCCGAGGTCGACCAGGTCGCGGGCGGTGTCCATGTGCCTGGCGAAAAGCGCCGGCAACTGCGCGCCCAGCGCGACGCGCGCGGCGCCGGTCAGCGTCGCCAGGTCGATGATCAGCTCGGGCTTGAACTCGGCCGCGTAGGCGAGGGCGTCGCACAGGATCACGCGGCCTTCGGCATCGGTGTTGCCGATCTCGATGTGCAGGCCGGCGCGCGTCTTGATCACGTCGCCGGGCCGGTAGGCATTGCCGCTGATCGAGTTCTCCACCGCCGGGATGAGCACCTGCAGGCGCACCGGCAGCTTCAGCGCCATGATCAGCGTGGCCAGGCCGAGCGCGTTGGCCGCGCCGCCCATGTCCTTCTTCATCTGGCGCATGCCGTCGGCCGGCTTGATGTCCAGGCCCCCGGTGTCGAAGCACACGCCCTTGCCCACCAGCGTCAGCCGCGGATGCTTGTCGCTGCCCCAGTTCAGCTCGACCAGGCGCGGCGCGCGGCTGCTGGCGCGGCCGACCGCGTGGATGGCGGGGAAGTTCTTCTTCAGCAGGTCGTCGCCGACGATTTCCTTGAACTTGGCGCCATGCTGCTTGCCCACCACGGCGGCGGCCTTCGACAGCTCCTCCGGGCCCATGTGCTCGGCCGGGGTGTTGACCAGGTCGCGCACGGCGGAGATCGCGGTCGCGATGGCCAGCCCCCGCTGGCCGTCCGCGCTGCTCTTGATCAGCAGCTGCGCCGGCTCGCGCTTGCGCGGCTTGTAGAGGTCGAACTGGTAGCAGCCCAGCTCCCAGGACAGTGCCGCAGCCTCGTCCTGCAGCGCCAGGCCCTCCGGCGACAGCGTGTAGTTGCCCTCGGGCAGCGCCAGCGGCAGCGCGGATAGCGCGAACGGATGGGCGGCATGGGCCACGCCGGCGAAGACCTGGGCCAGCTTGCCGTCCTCGCCCGGCACCAGCGCGAAGGTGTCCGGCGCCGCCGAGAAGCCGAGCGTCGCCAGCCATTGCTGGGTGCGCTTGGGCAGCTTGGGGCCGAGGGCCTGGTACGTGGCGCGATCGAGCGCCAGGATGGGCGTGGCGCGAGCCACCGAGTTCTTGAATTGGACGTTCATCGATGCACCGGTCCGTCGCGGGTCGCGCGGGAGGCCGGCCTTTGGGGGTTGGCGGTGGCGCATTCTCGCTCGCGCTTCCCTCGGTGGAAGGGGGTCATGCCGCCGTCCGGGGGCACGCCGCCGACGAGCGTCGCCCGATGGCAGATCGCCGTCAGGAACCGGTGAGGGGAAGGGCGATCAGCAGGACTGCCGCAGGCGCGACAGCAAGGCCTGCGCCGCGGCGGTGGTGCCGGCCGGCGCGCTCGGGCTGGCGGCGGACATCGCCGGGTTGTCCTCGGCCGCCTGGATCAGACGCTGCGCCGCGCCCGGGCCGGGAAGCACCGGGCCGATGAAACACAGCCGCTCGCCCTGGCCGATCAGCAGCGTGGGGAAGGTCTCGACCTCCAGGTCGTCGACCAGTTCGGCGTCGTCCTCGATGTCGACCCAGAGGAAGCGGGCGCCGGGATGCAGCTGGCGCAAGCTCGCGAAATCGTCCCGATAGGTATCGCAGGTGCGGCACCAGGCGGCGCACAGGCAGGCGACCAGCAGTTCGGACGAGGGGGCCGACGGGGGAGACGAGGGGGACGGCGACACGGCGGACATGGGAGGCGAGCTTAGCGGGAAAGCGCCAGACGCGATCGCGTTCGAATTGCGTCCTACGCACCTGATTGGTGCGTCATGCGTGACGATGGCGCGAGCTTTGTTCAGATTTGTGAGGGCGCTGTCAACGCAGTCCCAAAGGCTTGCGTTAGCTGGCACAAAGCGGTCATCCCCCCGCTTCCCGACGCTGAAAAGCCAGAGGTCCCCGACCATGATGAAGTTCCAGACCCGTACCGAATCCCAGCCGCGCCGCCTTCCGATGCCGGAACTGGCGAACCACGACAAGGGCCGCAAGCACGAGGCCTTCGAAGTTGCCAGCCTGGGCTGCGACCGCCGCAGCGTCGCGCGCGCCCTGCGCTTCGACCGCAAGCGTTGATCTCCGGCGCGGAAGCCGCCCCTGGTCCGGGGCCGGCTTCCGCCGCCACAGCCGCCGCTCAGTCCTCGTCCTCCGGTGACTGCAGCGCGCCAGCAGCCGATCAATCTCGTCGGCGCTGAATTTCTCCAGACCTTCCCCGCCATCCCGGCCCAACAGGCCGTCAGCCAGCGCCCGCTTGCGGACCTGCAGTTCGAGCATCCGCTCCTCGATCGAGCCTTCGATCACCAGCTGGTGGACAAACACCGGCCGCGACTGGCCGATCCGGTGCGCCCGCGCATGGGCCTGGGCGTCGACCGCCGGGTTCCACCATGGATCGACCTGGATGACGGTATCGGCGGCCGTCAGCGTCAGCCCGACGCCGCCCGCCTTCAGGCTGACCAGCATCAGCGGCGCTTCCCCTGCCTGGAAGCGCCGGACTACCTCGCCTCGCCGCCCTTCGGGGGTGTCGCCGGTGAGCTTCATCAGCGGCACGCCCGCGTCGCGCATCGCGTCCTCGATCAGCGCCAACATGCCGGTGAACTGTGAGAACACCAGGATGGTCCGCCCCTGGGCGATCATCTCGGGCACCTTCTCCCGGAGCCAGGCGAGCTTGGCCGTCTCCATCCCCGGGGCCATCTCGATGCCCGGCACCAGCCGCGGGTCGCAGCAGACCTGGCGCAGCTTCAACATGGCGTCCAGCACCGACATCAAGCCGGAGCCGAAGATCTCAGACTCCTTCAGCAGCCGTCGCACCAGGTGGTCGGCGCCGATCCGGACGCTTTCGTACAGCTGACGTTGCCGCCCCAGCAGCGGGATGCGTTGGGTCAGCACCGTCATCGGGGGGAGATCCCGCGCGACCTCTTCCTTCAGCCGGCGCAGGATGAATGGCCGCACGCGGCTCGCGAGCTCCCGCGCGCGGCGGGCATCCCCGGTCTGCTCGATCGGCTTGCGCCAGTGGCGGGCGAAGGAGCGCGACTCGCCGAGGTAGCCCGGCATCAGGAAGTCGAACTGGGTCCAGAGCTCGCCGAGGTGGTTTTCGAGTGGCGTGCCAGTGAGCACGATCCGCTGCCCGGCACGCAGCCGCCGCAGGGCCCGTGCGGCGCGCGAGCGCGGATTCTTGACCGCCTGGGCCTCGTCCAGCACCAGCACCGAGAACGTCGGCCGGGTCAGCGCCCGCACTTCGCGCCAGGCCAAGCCGTAGCTGCACAGCAGCAGGTCGATCTCGCCCAGGCGCTTGAGCACCTCGCCGCGCTCCGCCGGATCGGCGAGCGCGGCCACCCGCAGGCCCGGCGCGACGCGCGCCGCTTCCTGCGTCCAACTGAAGATCAGCGAGGTCGGAGCGACGACCAGCGCTGGCGCCGTCAGCCGCCCGGCCTGCTTCTCGACCCACAGGTGCGCGAGCGCCTGCGCCGTCTTGCCCAGGCCCATGTCGTCGGCCAGGATGCCGCCCAACTGCTGGCGCGCCAGGTACTGCAGCCACGCCAGGCCCTGCAACTGGTACGGGCGCAGCGTGATCCCCAGCCCGGGCGGCTCGGCCGGCACGGGCGGCGGCCCGGCATCGCGCAGGCGTTGCCACATCGTGCGCAACTCGTCGGCGCCGTAGACCTGCCAACGGCTGTCCGGCGTGTCGAGCGCCGCCAGCCGCGCCGCCTCCCAAGCGGTGAGCGCCACTGGTCCGCGCCTCGATCGCTGCGCGACCAGCACGTCCAGCAGGTTGAGCATCAGCCGCTTGAGCGGCGCAGCGGTCGTGTGCAGGCGACGTCCGCCCGGCGCCTTCAGGCCCACGATCGCGTCGTCGTCGATGCCGGCGATCGCCTCGGCGTAGAGCCAGCGGCGGTCCTTGCGCAGCAGATCCCAGATCATCGGCGCCAGATCGACGCGAGTTCCCTGCACGGTCACCCCCAGGCTCAGCAGCCACGACCCTTTACGGCGCGACAGCGCCAGGCCGGGCAGCCGGTCGGCTTGGCCGGGCATCTCGGGCCGGAATCCTTCATCCGGCACGTCACCCGCAGGCTGGACCTCCAGCGACCAGGCATCGATCGCGACGCTGTGATGCGCGAAGCCGGGCAGACACTCGATCTCCCAGCCGAGACCGCGCAGCCGCGGCAACTCGTCGGCGGCGAAATCGGGAAACAGATCTTCCTGTTCCAGCGTCCAGCAGGGCGTCAGGCCATGGCCGAACGAGGCGTCCCGCCACTGCAGCATCTCCACGTCGACCGCATGCAGGGGCAGCGCCTGCCACTGCTCGAGCGCGGCCGGATCCGCCGGCCAGCGCTCCAGCCGCAGCAGCGTCACGCGATCGCCGCGCGGCCCCAGCTTGCCGTGCGGCCGCATCCCGAGCAGGCCATCGCCGCGGCTCAGGGTCTGCAATGTCAATTTCGGCGGGAGCGGAACGGGCGGTGCGGTCATCGGGCGCGATTGTCGGTGCCGGCCGCGACGCGCGAGTCGGACCGGCCGCCTAGCCTTCCTTGCGCTCCTTGGCGTCCTTGGGCGCCCGCGGCTTGGGCAGGCCGGTCTTCGCATAGTCCGCCGGGACCTGCATCAGCGCGGCATCCGGCTCGGCGCGGCGAATGTTGCGCAACTGGTAGTTCTGCTCGCCACTGCGCGGATCTCTGGTTTGCGCGCTGACGGTGACCTTGAGGTCGGGCGAGGTCCACACCTCGCGAGAGATCACGATCGGCTTCTCGTTCCCGATCTTGCCCGCGGGGATGGTGCGCGTTGCCCGACCGCCGGTGACCTTGAGGCCCTCGATCTCCTTGGGCGGCAGATCGCTCAGCGGCCCGTCGACGCCGGGGACGGTCAGCGGTTCCAGGCGCAGTGCCAGCGCCGCGGGGAGCGGCGGCATCGGCGGGGTGGGGCTCGTCGGGGTTTCGACCCGGATGACGCGGACTTCCTGGCCGCCCTCGCCCGGCGCGATCACCACCGGCGTCGCCACGCGCGGCGCGGGCTCACCGTGGGCGAGGTTCTCTTGCGCCCAATCGCGCATCTTGCGACCGTATTCGCGCATCTTCTCGTTGTAGTCGCGCATCTTGTCCTGGTACTCGCGCATGCGTTCGCCGTATTCGCGCTGCGCTTCGGCCGAGGCGCGGCCACCGCCCAGGTAGCGGGCGGTCTTCCGCTCGGGGTCGAGCAGCCAGTTCTCGCCGCTGACCGCGTCGCGCAGATAGACCATCTTGCGGCCCTGGCGTTCCACCTCCTGCCGCGTGCGGCCCTCGCCGTCCCGGCACAGCTGGCTGGTCTGCTGCCGGACGATGCGGTTGCCGTCGGCCAGGGCCTGGACGGTCTCATGCACGGCTTGCGCGCAGTAGGGCGCGCCCTTGACGACGCGCTCGGCGCTCAGGATGTGCGTGGCGACGCCCGACTCGGCGATCAGTTCGGCGACGTCGGGGACCGGGGGCGTCGGCGGGATGGGCGGCACGACGGCGGGCATCGCGGGCGGCGAAGGGGGCGACGGGCGCGGTGAAGCCGACCCATGCGGTTGAGGCGCGGGTCGCGCGTCGGGGGCGGGCGCTGGCTGCGCGGGGACCGCGGTGGCGGCGAACGCCAGGGTGAGGGCTGCGAGTGGGGGGAAGGCGGTGTTCATGGCGGTCTCCAGGAAGCAGGGCAGCGGGAATGAAGAGGCAGGGCGATCCATGTCGAGCGATGAGGACGTCGGTCGGTTCAGGGCATGACGCGCATCGCGAGCACGTCGCCGGAGGCATGGACGAGCAGTTCGGCCCGCACCGGGGCTGCGGCGTCCGTGGGGTCGTAGGGCAGGCCCAGCAGGGCCAGCCGCTCGCGCGGCACTTCGGCGGGAACAAGCCAGGCGGTGCTCGCGCCGGCCTTCTCGTACGCAGCCCAGCGGTCCGCCGACACCAGCACGATGAAGCCGCTGCCGGGATTGCCCATCACGGTGGCGCCGGACTCGCCCGGTGGCGCCGAGCCCAGCAGCCACACGCAGGCGACCAGCACCGACGCGCAGAGCGCGGGCCCTGCCAATGCCCAGCGCCACCGGCCGGCCTTGACGGCTTTCTGCCGGGCGTCGAACTGGCGCCGCATCGCGTCGAGCACCGCGTCATCGCGTTCTCGCGACGGGGCGCGTTGTCTCAGGTCCTGCGCGACGGCCCAGAGCCAGTCGGCCAAGCGAGCGGTGCGGGGCGGGGAGGAGTCGGTGGTCTTCATCATGCGGACTTCGATGAACGGTCGAACGCGGCGGTGTCGGCCCCGGGCCGGCACTCGTCCTGCAAGGCGGCCAGCAACCGGGCGCGGCCCCGGTGCAGGCGGCTGCGCAGCGTGTTGAGCTCGACGCCCGCGATGCGCGCCGCCTCGGCATAGGGGCGCTCCTGCAGGTCGACGAGCACCACCGCTTCGCGAAAGGTCCAGGGCAACTGCGCCAGGGCCGCCCACACGCGCGCCTGGTCCTGCGCGCGGACCAGTTGCTGCTCGGGCGCCTCGGCCGGGTCGTCGGCGGTCTCGGCGTCGGTGTCGTCATGGGCGACCGGGCGGTCCCGCCAGCGGCTCAGCAGGTGATGTCTGGCCATGCCGGCGAGGTAGGCACCGAGCGTCCCGCGGCCCGCGTCCCAGCCCTCGGGCCGGCCGGCGAACTGCACGAAGGCCTCCTGCATCGCGTCCGCCGCCCAGTCGGCCTGGCCGCACAGGGCCAGCGCGTAGCGATAGACACCGGGCGACTCGCTGCGATACAGCGGTTCCAGCGCGCCGGCATCGCCCTGGCGCAGGCGGCGCACCAGCGCCGCGCTGGTGGCGCAGGAGGTCGACGCCGAACGGGCGTCGGGCTCGGCGTCAGGGTTCGGGCGGGCGCGGCCGGCCAGGCGGGTCCACAAGCTCATCGGCGTTCGGCGTGGTCGTTGCGTCGGTGGCGGAGCGGCGACCGGCGGTCGCCGAGGAGTTCGGCAGCGCGAGACCGCGTCTCGCAGCATGACCGTATTGCGCGGGCGGCTCCAAAAGTTCCCGCCACGCAAAAAAGAACAGCCCGCCAGCGCGCGCACCACCCCCATGTTTCAGGGAAATGACACCTTCGCGCCACACTGGCGGCCCTCGCCCACGAGCGAGAACAGTGCGGCGTGCGATGTTCGCAAATCGTTTTCGTCGGGGCTATTTCGTGCAAGTGAGGGCCGGCTAACCGTTCCATCTTGGTGCATGCGCCGGGTGAAAACCCCAAGTGCGTGCATGGGGACCGGGTCCTAGCATCCATCCCACTCGACGCGACACCCGTCCCGCGCCAGCGACAAGCCGACGCCAAGGGGGTTGCCTACGGGGGCTGAGGAGACAAACAGATCAAACCAACACCAACGAATCGCAGTGACACTGTCACAATTCGCGGGCACCTGAATCAGGTGCCCGTTTTGTTTTCGGGGTCCGGTGTTGTGCGTTCCCAGCGATCGTTCGCGGCCCATGTCCGCAGCCTCGCGACCGAGGCTGCTCCTGCCCTTGCGAATCGCTGTTCATGATCGAGTTGTTCACCGCGGCCGTCGCGTCGCTGCTGGCCGGTTTTGTCGATGCCGTCGTGGGCGGCGGCGGGTTGATCCTGGTTCCCGCGCTGTTCAGCGTCTATCCCAACGCGGCGCCGGCCACCCTCTTCGGCACCAACAAGGGCGCCGCCATCTGGGGGACTGCCTGGGCCACCCATCAATATGCGAAGCGCGTGTCGCTGCCCTGGCTGGCGTTGATGCCGGCGGCGGGCGCCGCGTTGGTCGGCAGCTTCGCGGGCGCCTGGGCGGTGACGCAGGTGGATCCGAGCGGGCTGCGCAAGGCCTTGCCGGCGATCCTGCTCGGCGTGCTGCTGTACACGCTGGCGAAGAAGGACCTCGGCCGGCACCATGCCCCCCGTCACGAGACGACGACGCAGACGCTCATCGCCAGCGCGATCGGCCTGACGATCGGCTTCTACGACGGTTTCTTCGGCCCGGGCACCGGCAGCTTCTTCGTCTTTCTCTTCGTGCGCCTGCTGGGCTTCGATTTCCTGCACGCCTCCGCGACCGCCAAGCTGCTGAACACGGCGACCAACTTCGCGGCGCTGGTGCTGTTCGCGGCCAAGGGCCACGTCTGGTGGCACGTCGCCGCGGTGATGGCGGTGGCCAACGTCCTCGGCAGCCTGGTCGGCACGCGCATGGCGCTGGCCAAGGGTGCCGGGTTCGTGCGCGGCATGTTCGTCCTCGTGGTGTCGCTGCTGATCCTCAAGACGGGTTACGACGCCTTCCTGCGCTGACACTGCGCCGCGGACCTCGCCGCGGCCGCCGGCGTACACCGTACCCGGGAACGCCAAACGCCCCGTGAACAACTCGTCACCGGCTGTCCGCCAAAGGCGGGATGCCGGCGTCGCGTCGCCCGGGCTACCATCCGACCAAACAACCGCTGCTCACCATGCCTGTCGATCCTCAACTGCGTGCGCTGGATATCGAGATCCCGACCCAGCCGGAAGTGCTGGTCAAGCTCTCGCTGCTGATGGCGGACGAGGACATCGACCTGCAGGCCGTCTCCTCCCTGGTGGAAACCGACATGGCGCTGGCCGCCGCCGTGCTGAAGGCGGTGAATTCCTCGCTCTACGGCCTGCGCGGCCGGGTCCAGACGGTGCACCAGGCGCTGACCTACCTGGGCATGCGCGAGGTCGCCGCGATCACCTTCGAGATGGGCCTGCGCGCCGCCTTCCCGCCCGCCGTCGAGCTTGAACCCGTCTGGTCTCGCGCCGCCAAGCGCGGCCTGCTGATGGGCCGCATGGGACAGATGCTCGGGGTGGACCCCTGGGCGGCGCACTCGGCCGGCCTGTTCGAGGAATGCGGCAAGGCGGTGCTCTATCGCCACGCGCCCGGGCATTACCCGGCGATGCTGCGGGCGGCCGGCAGCGACAAGGAACTGGTCCAACTGGAGCACACCGCCTTCGGCGTCAGCCATGACGCGCTGGGCGCGGCCCTGTGCGAGAGCTGGGGCCTGGCGCCCGCCGCCGTGGCCAGCGTGAGATACCACGTGCAGGTGCAGGATGAGCTGCAGATGCCCGAGGCCATGCAGCGCCGCGGCGTCGGCGCGATCTCGCTGGTCGCCTGGACGCTGATGAACAAGCCGGAGTCGCTCGACGAGACGGTGATGGAGATCGCCCCGCAGGCGCAGCTCGACGAGACGCTGATGCTGCGCGCCGCGCGCCGCGTCGAGGAGCAGCTCCAGCAGGCGGAATCGCGCGGTCGCTGATCGCGCCGCCGCCGACCGCTCCGGTCGCGCCGCGCCCGTTGCCACGACGGCCGCCCTTTGGGGGCGGCCGTTTCGTTTGGGAAGACGGGATCAGGACGCCAAACAGAGCCGGTCGCGGCCCATGTGCTTGGCCAGGTAGAGGGCTTCGTCGGCCGCCTGCATCAGCGCCTGCGGGCTCAGGTAGGGATGGCCGGGTTGCGAGGCCGCCAGGCCGGCGCTGAGGGTCACGATGCCTTCGTCCGGTACTCCGTCGGGCAGCGCGCCATGCGGCACCGCGAGCGAGCGCCACGCGTCGCACAGCGTCTCCATCAGCCCCTGCGCCGCCTCGGCGTCCAGGCCGGGCAGCAGCACGGCGAATTCCTCGCCGCCCAGGCGTGCGACCAGGTCGGTGTCGCGCTGAAAATGCTCCGCCAGCAACCGGGCTAGGCGGCGCAGCACCTCGTCGCCGGCGCCGCGGCCATGGCGCGCGTTGAACGGCTTCAGGTGATCGATATCCAGGATCGCCAAGGCCAGACGGCCCTGATCGCGCTGTGCGCGCTTGAATTCGCGCCGCAGCGCCGCGTCGAACTCCCGCCGGTTCGCGATGCCCGTCAGCGCGTCGTGCCGCTCCATCGAAGCCAGCTCCCTGCGCTTGGCCTCCAGCGACCGCTCCGCCTGCTGCAGGGCCCGATGCTGGCGCGCGATCTCCTCGCGCATCTCGCGCCCACGCGACTGCTCGCGATGCAGCTCGTCGCCAAGCGAGGTGCGCACATGGTCGATGGCCTGCTCCAGCTGCAGCAGTTCGCGCGGTCGCGGCTCGTGGGCCTCCGGCCAGAACGGCGAGGGCGGCGGCAGTGTCGGATCGAAGCGGCTGGCCTGCTCGGACAGCCGCCGCAGCTGCCGCAGCACCCAGCGGTCCAGCAGCAGCACCGCGGCCAGCCCGAGTGCCGTCGCGATGGCCAGGTGGATAAGCGTGCTGCGCAGCAGCGGATCGCGTCGCAGGGTATCCAGCACGGTCGCGGCGGTGGCCTGCAGGCGCAGCTCGCCGGTGTCGGCGAGGGAAAACTCGGCGCTCTCGCCGGGTTCGCCGTCGTCGTCGGACAGGGCGCGGAACTGCTCGCCGTCCGGCGTGCGCAGTTCCACGCGGCGCAGCTTGTGGCGGGTCAGGATGTGATGGAGCAGGCCATGGACGGCTTCCGGCTTCTGGGGGCGTTGCTGCAGGCTGTAGGCGAGAGGGCCGGCATACATCAGAGGGATGGCGCTCAGTTCCGCGCCGGTCTCCGCGGCGCGCTGCAGCGTGGTCTGGCGCAGCTGCCAGCCGCTGGACAGCACGATCAGCAGCAGGCCCAGCGCGAGCAGCGCCAGCAGCGGGCGCGCGCCGAGCGAGATGCGGATGGCCTTGTGGGTCATGGGTGGATGCCAGGGCCGCGACCGGAGTCGCGGCGGGTCGCCGTCAAGTCACCGTCGAGCCATTGTGCCGAGCCGCGCCCGGCGCTTTCCCCGGGGAAACTCCAAGCGGGACGTCGCCCGGCGTTCCCCGCGGCGATCCGGACGGGCCGTCGGCGGATCGAGGATCGCCCCACCGACCCTTCCCTTCAGGGTCTTGCGCCGAGGCGACATCGACGCCGCGCCGCGCTGCCTAGAATCCGCCCGCCCCGCCGCGCTTTCCCCCGAAGGCGCGAGGGGCAGCGTTCTCAGGGCGGGGTGGAAGTCCCCACCGGCGGTATCCGGGACGCGGTCGTCAGGCCGTCGATCCCGGGAGCCCGCGAGCGCCCAGCATCGCCCTTGCGGTGCCGGGGTCAGCAGACCTGGTGAGAGGCCAGGGCCGACGGTCACAGTCCGGATGAAAGAGATCGCGTCCATCGTCGGCCTCGCGGGCCGGCGCAAGCGTTCGCGCCTGCGCCGCCGGGCGGCCGCGTTGTGCGTGCGCGCCCTGATTCATCGTTCCACCTTGCAAAGGGTTCACATGAATCAGACCCCCCTCCACTCCCCCTCCTCCGCCGTCCCCCGCGTGGCCATCGTGTCCGCGAGCTGGCATGCCGACCTGGTCGGCCGATGCCGGGAGGCCGCGATCCGCGGCCTCGAGGCTTCAGGCCCCGTTCGCGTCGAGACCTTCGACGTCCCCGGCGCCTTCGAGATCCCGCTGCATGCGATGAAACTCGCCCGCAGCGGGCAGTTCGATGCGGTGCTCGCCTGCGCGCTGGTCGTCGACGGCGGCATCTACCGCCACGACTTCGTCGCGCAAGCCGTCATCGACGGGCTCATGCGGGTGCAGCTCGATACCGGCGTGCCGGTGTTCTCGGCGGTGCTGACGCCGCTGGCCTTCCACGAGCATGCGACCCACCACGGGTTCTTTCACGAGCACCTGGTGGTCAAGGGCACCGAGCTCGCGAGCGCTTGCCGCGCGACCTTGGCGGCGTTGCGGCGGCTCGATGCGTTGACGGCCTGAGCGGCGCTCGACGCGCTCGATGCGCTCGACGTTGCGAGGCGTGCGGGGCGCTTGAGCGCCCTGCCGGCGGCGCTCGCGTGCCGTCGCCAAGCGCGGCCCATCACAGGGCATGGGGCGTCCCGTCCGGGAACCCCAAGCCCTGTTCCGGGCCCAGTGAGATCCAGGCGCTCGGGCCTTATCCAGGTCCGGGCCCAGTGAGATCGTGGTACTCGGGCCTTATCCAGGCGCGGGGGACCCGGCCAGCTTCAGGGAAGTCACGAACTTCCGCGGCTGGCCGCTGATCGGATCGGTGAAGGCGATCTCGCGCGCCAGCAACTGCAGCGGCCGGCTGAAATCCACCTCGTCCTCGACCGGGCGCAGCACCGGATAGATGCGGTCGCCCTCGATGGGCAGACCCAGCGCGCACAGCTGCGCTCGCAACTGGTGCTTCACGCCGCTGTGCGGCCGCAGCTCGTAACGGGCGCGGTCCGCGGCCAGGCGGTCGAGCAGCGCAATGCGCGTGCGTGCGTTCGGCTCGCCCGCCACCGTGCGCATCTGCATGAAGTCCACCGGATGCTCCTCGAGACGACTCTCATAGTCGAAAGGGAGCCGCGCGGCGACCTCGTCGCGCCACGGGGCAATCGCCTCGTAGACCTTCTCCACATCGCGATCACGGAAAAGGCGCTGGTAGGCGTCACGCGTCGCGGGCCGGACCGAGAACAAGGTCAGCCCCGCGGTCTCGCGGTCAAGCCGGTGGATCGGACTCAGGTCCGCCAAGCCCGTCTCCCGGCGTAGCCGCGTCAGCAAGGTCTGCTGCACGTAGCGGCCCTTGGGCGTCACCGGCAGGAAGTGCGGCTTGTCCGCCACCAGCAGGTGCTCGTCCAGATGCAGCACGCGCGCCTGGCCCGGGACCTCCGGCTCCGCCGCGAGCCAGCGCCAGTAGTAGAGGCGCCGCTGCGCCCGGTAAGGTGCGTCCGGCGAGAGCGGCGTGCCGGCGTCGTCCAGCACGTCGCCGAGCTTCATGCGCATCGCCCAGTCGTCGCGTGCGACCAGCGGCAACCGCTCGGCCAGGAAGTCCAGCACCAGCGGCCATGACCCCGGCGGGCAGGCCAGCGCGCTCGCGGCAACACCGTCTCGCAGCGGCAGTTCGAGCTTGGGAGGGCGGGCCATGGCGAGTCGTCGAAGAGCGTCGAGGGAGTGGCGGTGAGCGCGGGCGGCGGTGAGCGGGACCGGTGAGCGAGGTCGGTGGGCGGGAGGGGATCTGAGGAGGGCGGTCGTTCGATCAGGCGATCACTCGATCTGTGCGGGTCCGCGCGCGCGTTCGTCGAGGAAGCGGTTCAGTCGCTGCAGGTCGTCGGCGTCGATCGGGGTGCCCTTGCGCCAGGCCCTGATCCAGGCCTCGCGCTGCGGATCGGCGGCGAGCTGGCGCACCGCCTGGTCCATGGCCTCGATCGCGCGCCGGCCGTCCGGCGTGCGGCTGCAGCCGGCGGTGGCCACCAGCGTGCTGCGGCCCTCGACCAGCGGCAGCTTGACCAGCTCCGGCGGTCCCGCGTGGCTGGCGCTGAAGTCGTCGACGGCCACCGGGTACTCGAGCGTGTAGTCCATCCGCCGGGCGCGCAGCATCGGCAGCAGATGGGCGCCGCGGCCGGCGACGACCGAGCGCGGCGCCCGCTCGGGATGCTCCGCGAGCAGGCGGTCGATGCGCGGTCCGAAGCTGCGGTCGCGCGGCAGCAGGCCGGTGAGGTCGGTGCGGCGCAGCAGGTCGGCGAGTTGCAGGGGCTGGCCGTTCGACGCGAACTTCGCCAGGTCCTCGCGGCGCACCACCACGTGGATCTGGCGCGAGAGCATCGGCGGATGGAGCGTGGTGAAGTACAGCCACTGCAGCCGCTCGGGCGTGCGCACGTGCAGCACGGAACAGATCGTCTCGCCCTGGCGCACCTGGGCCTCGAAACGCGGCAGGCTCAGCTCGATGAACTCGTGGCGGTACTGCGGCATGCGCTCGATGAGCAGCCGCAGGAAGCCGTCGACCTCGCCGTCGCCAAGCTCCTCGACGCGCTGCGGCGGCCGCCTGTCGCGGTAGGCGAAGTGCGGCGGCATGTCCTGCACCAGCCAGCGCAGCACGGGCGGCGCGGAGGGGGCGGCCGCTGTCGTCCCCGGTGGTCGCGCCCGTCGTTGCGGCCGGCGGCGTCGGCTGCGCGGCTGCGCAGGCCGCCGTGAGGATCGCCCAGGCGGCGATCAGTCGCCGTCGACCCATTCCACCTTGGCGCCGAGGCGGGTGATGTTCTCGGCGAACTGCGGATGCGCGCGACGGACTGGCGTCGCGTTGCGGATGACCGACTTGCCGGGGATGCTGGCCGCCACCATCAGCAGCGCGATCGCGACGCGGATGATGTAGGGGCTCTCGACCTCGGCCGGGCTCAGCGTCTTGCCGCCGAAGGTCACCATCCGGTGCGGGTCCGACAGGAAGGCATGGGCGCCGAACTTGGACAGCTCGGTGGTCCAGCCCATCGCGCCGTCGTAGACCTTGTTCCAGAACATCACGCTGCCCTCGGCCTTGACGCCCAGCGCGACGAAGATGGGCAGCAGGTCCACCGGCAGGTAGGGCCAGGGCGCCGCCTCCACCTTCTGCAGGATGTTGCGGGTGAAGGGCTCCTTGACCTTGAGCTTGCCGTCCACCACCGCGTGCGACCAGCCGTCCTCGTGGACGATCTGCACGCCGAACTTGGCGAAGGTGCGGTCGATCAGCGGGAACTGTTCCGGATGCGAGTTCTTGACCCTCACGTCGCCGCCGGTGATGGCGCCCAGGGCGAGGAAGGTCACGATCTCGTGGAAGTCCTCGGCGAAGGTGAACTCGCCGCCGCCCAGTTCCTTCACGCCGTGGATGGTCAGGCGCGAGGTGCCCAGGCCCTCGAGCCTGGCGCCCAGCATCTGCATGAACTGGCAGAACTCCTGCACGTGCGGCTCGCTGGCCGCGTTCATCAGCGTCGAGGTGCCGTGCGCCAGCGCGGCGCAGAGCACGAAGTTCTCGGTCGTGGTCACGGACGCGTAGTCGGTCCAGTGGTCGTTGGCCTTGAGCTGGCCGGGGACCTGCAGCAGCAGGCCGTCCGCGGCGCGGTCAACGCTGGCGCCGAAGCGCTCGAAGACCTCCACGTGCGGATCGATCTCGCGCGCGCCCAGCGTGCAGCCCTTGACGTCGTCCTCGATGCGCGCGGCGCCGAAGCGCGCCATCAGGCCCGGCACCAGCATGATCGACGAGCGCATCTCCTCGGGCAGGTGGTCCTTGGCCGCGTCGAAGTGGGTGTCCCGGTGATGCAGGTCCAGCACGCCGCTCTTGAAGTCCACGGCGACATGGCTACCGAGATTGCGGAAGACCTCGAGGATCTTCTTGACGTCGGTGATCTCCGGCACGCCGTGCAGCCGCACCGGTTCGCGGGTCAGCAGCGTCGCGCACAGGATGGGCAGGACGGCGTTCTTGTTGGCCGAGGGAACGATGCGGCCCTTCAGGGGCGAGCCGCCGTGGACGATGAGATTGGACATGGCCTGGCGCGGAGCGCGCGGTGGGAATCGGTGGGCGAGCGCGAATTATCGGGGGTCGTTCGATGGCCCGGCGCCCGGTCGGGACATGGGGCGACATCTTGCAACGCGGCCGGACCGCCCGCCAGCGCGCGTCCCTTCCGGCGCCGGAGGAAAACTTCCGCCCGCTCGCTGCGTCGCCGCTAGGGGAAGTCATGGGCCTGCGGGCCGGGTCCCGCTCGCGACAATGCCGGCCCATGACC